>CALEOQ010000445.1 GCA_937910255.1 uncultured Caulobacteraceae bacterium
CCCGCGGTCTACCCTCGTTCCCTACACGACGCTCTTCCGCGCCAGGGCGACGGGATCGCGCATCCGCTGAAGCTGTCGGCCAATGAGAACGTCCTGGGCTGCAGCCCCAAGGCCAAGGCCGCCTTCGCCGCGGCCATCGACCAGCTGCACGTCTATCCCGACAGCCGCGCCACGCCCCTGCGCGAAGCCATCGCCAGCACCTTCCGGCTGGAGCCGGAACGGCTGATCTTCGGCTGCGGCTCGGACGAGATCTTCCACATGCTCTGCCAGGCCTATCTGGAGCCCGGCGACAACATCGTTCAGGGCGAATTCGCCTTCGGCGCCTATGCAATTGGCGCGCGGGCCTGCCAGGCGCAGGTGCTCAATGCGCCGGAGCCGGACTACCGCGTCGATGTGGACGAGCTTCTGAAGCTGGTGAACGAGCGCACCCGCCTGGTCTTCATCGCCAATCCCGGCAATCCCACCGGCACCTATGTAGGGGGCGAGGAGATCCGTCGCCTGCATGCGGCCCTGCCGCCCAGCGTGGTCCTGGTGCTGGACGGCGCCTATGCCGAGTTCGTCGACGACCCGGCCTTCGAGGACGGGACCGATCTGGCGCGCACCAGCGACAATGTCATCGTCACCCGCACCTTCTCCAAGCTGCACGGCCTGGCGACCCTGCGGGTGGGCTGGGCCTATGGGCCGCCGGAGATGATCGACGCCCTCGACCGCATCCGCCAGCCGTTCAACACCTCCATCCCCGGCCAGCTGGCCGCCGTCGAGGCCCTGGCCGACACCGACTTCCAGAAGCAGTCCCTGGACCTGCTCGCCCAGTGGCGGCCCTGGCTTATCCAGCAGTTCGGGGGCATGGGCCTGTCGCCGGTGCCCAGCGCCACCAACTTCGTGCTGATCGGCTTTCCCACCACCGGCCCCAAGAGCGCCAAAGCCGCCGAGGCCTATCTGGCCAGCCGCGGCCTGATCGTCCGGGGCGTCGGCGGCTATGGTCTTCCCGATCACCTGCGCATGACCATCGGCCTGGAGGCGCACAACCGCGCCGTGGTCGAGGCGCTGGCCGACTTCATGCAGGCGCCCTGATGGCCGAACCTGTCTTCGCCCGCCTGGCCATCATCGGCTGCGGCCTGATCGGCTCTTCCCTGGCGCGGGGCGCACGCGCGTCTGGGGCGGCCGGCCAGATCGTGATCTATGACGCCAGCGCCTTCGCCCGCGCCCGCATCGCCGAGCTTGGCCTGGCCGATGAGGTGACGCTGAGCGCCGAGGAGGCGGTGAGCGGCGCCGACCTGGTGATCTTCGCCACGCCGGTGCGGGCCATCGGCGAGGCCGCAGCAGCCTGCGCCCACGCCATCGCGCCGGGCGCCATCGTCAGCGATGTGGGCTCGGTGAAGGCCGCGGTCAGCGAGGCGCTCTCCGCCGCCCTGCCCGACAGCGTCCACATCGTGCCCGGCCACCCGATCGCCGGCACCGAGCAGTCGGGACCGGACGCCGGATTTGCGGAGCTGTTCCACCGCCGCTGGGTGATCCTGACGCCGCAGGCCCGGGAGGACGACGCCTATCTGGAGGCCGTCCAGCGGCTGGCCGATTTCTGGACCGCGCTCGGCGCCCAGGTCGAGCGGATGGACGACAAGCACCACGACCTGGTTTTGGCCGTCACCAGCCACCTGCCCCACCTGATCGCCTACAACATCGTCGGCACCGCCGCCGACATGGAGGAGGTCACCCGGGCCGAGGTGATGAAGTATTCCGCCGGGGGTTTTCGCGACTTCACCCGCATCGCGGCGTCCGACCCCACCATGTGGCGCGACATCTTCCTGACCAACAAGGACGCGGTGCTGGAGGTGCTGGGCCGCTTCACCGAGGACCTGCAGGCCCTGTCGCGGGCCATCCGCTGGGGCGAGGGCGACAAGCTCTATGACCTGTTCAGCCGCACCCGCGAGATCCGCCGCGGGGTGATCGAGGCGGGCCAGGAAAGCGCCGAGCCCGACTTCGGCCGAAAGCGGGGCGGCTGATGCCCGGCATGGCCTGGCTGGCCATCGCCATCGTCGCCGAGGTGATCGCCACCACGGCGCTGAAAGCCTCCGACGGCTTCCGCCACACCGCACCCTCGGTGATCACCGCGGTGGGCTATTCCATCGCCTTCTGGTGCATGTCCCAGGCCATGCGGACCGTGCCCGTGGGCATCGTCTACGCCCTGTGGTCGGGGATCGGCATCGTGCTGATCACCGCCATCGCCTGGGTCCTCTACCGCCAGGTCCTCGACACGCCGGGCCTCATCGGCATCGGCCTGATCCTGGCCGGGGTGATCGTGATCCAGGTGTTCTCGAAAACGACGGCCTAGGACGTCTTCGCCACTTGCCCGCCCCCCGCGTCATGCTCGTCGAGGGCGGGCGCAAGCGTCGCGAGGGATCCTGGGCACAAGGCCCAGGATGACGGTCGGGGGGTTGAATCAAGGCGGCATCGACCTGGTTCCAGCTGGCGCTATCGTGATCCAGGTGAACGCGATCGCAGCAACTCAGGCACGAACATCCAGATGCAGACCTTTCAAGAGATGGACGACCGCGCATGGGCGATCCGCCAGCGCTATGCCGCGCTGGAGGCCGCACGGTACGGGCGGCCATGGACCGCCGAGGAGGTGGCGCTGGGCTTCGTCGGCGATGTCGGCGACCTGATGAAACTCGTGCAGGCCGCAGAGGGGGTCCGCGCCATCCCCGAGGCTAAGGCCAAGCTCGCCCATGAACTGGCCGACTGCCTGTGGAGCGTCATGGTCCTCGCTCGCCTCTACGATGTGGATCTCGCCGCGGCGTTCGCCGGGACGATGGGCGAGCTGGAGCAGCGTCTGGCGGATTAGGGGGCCAAGCCCCCGCGGCCCGACGAGGTCGGCGCGCCGCCCATCAGGGCCGCTCCAAGTCATATCGAATGTGCATGACCGACGCGCCACGCGACTTGTAGAGCACTGCGCCTTCACCCGTAACCTTGAAGCCGAGACGGCGGAGGACGGCGCCTGAGGCCGGATTGTCGGCTGCGTGGCCAGACAGCAACCGCCGAAGGCCAACCTGCGCAAACGCGAAGGTCGCGACAGCTTGAGCGGCTTCTGACGCTACACCTTGCCCCCACGCCGCGGGCTCCAGCCAGTAGCCGAGATCGCCTTGCCCCTCGCTGATCTCATCCACGTCGCAGACGCCGATCAGGCGGCCAGCGCTTTCGACCGCAAAACGATAGGCTCGGCCCCCGAGCCATTCATCGGAATGCCCGCAGAACCAGTCTTGGAGCTCACCGAGGTCGGGCGGAAACGCCGCCATTCTGAGCATCCGCGTCACCGCCCAATCCGATTGGATCTCAAATGCGCGGCTGGCGTCCGCTGGCTCTGTGGGGCGCAAGGTGAGCCGGGACGTGACGAGGCGGATGTCCCGACCCGGTCTTTGAGTCGTCATGGGAGGATGATGTGGCGAGGCTAGAACGAAGTCACCACCGTCATCTTCCCGTCGGCCCGCCGAGCGCGGGTTGTTGGGCCGAGCCGTCCGCCAGCCCCCCGCGGCCTCAGTCGAAGATGTCGAAGATCGAGCTGCGCTTCTTGTAGCCACGGTGGCCGTATTCGCCGCGCTCGCCATACTCGCCGCGTTCGCCACGCTCTCCATACTCGCCGCGTTCGCCATAACCGCTGGCCCACGGCTGCGGCGGGGCCTGGGGCGGGGCGCGGTGCGGGGGCGCGGCCTGCTGCTGCGGGGCGGCCGCCGCGAGGGCCGCGACGATCGTTGCGGCGACGATTACGCCGCGGCGGGTGATTCTCACGGCTGCCGCCGCGCTACGATGCCACGTAGCTCGTCGATGACCAGCCATCCGGCGGCGACGTTTTGCAGGCGCGTGACCTCACCGCCGGGCCAGTCGATCCGCACGGTGTCGGCGGTGCCGCCGGGAAGGTGAACCAGCAGGCGGGCGTCGTTGCTTCCCAAGTAACCGTCGCTGCCGCGCACCTCGAAGATCTGGCGGCTCTCCCCGGACTGCACGGTCACGACGGCGCCGTACCCGCTGCGGTTCGTGACCCGGCCAACCAGGCTGATGCGCAATGCGGGCGACGCGCTGCGGCCGGCGTTGCGCAGTAGCGTCGGCGCGTCGTTGATGTTGGTAACCAGCACGTCGTAGTCGAAGTCGTTGTCGAAGTCCGCAACCAACACGGCGCGCGACGACGC
>CALEOQ010000446.1 GCA_937910255.1 uncultured Caulobacteraceae bacterium
AGTAGGAGCCGCTGCGCAGGAGCACGGCCGGCACGGTGGCGGCCATGATCTGCACATAGCGCCGGACGCCGACCGTCCGCGCATAGAGCACGTCCAGGGCCACCCGGCGACGATAGGAGACATTGTTGCGGCCATTGACCTGCCACAGGCCGGTGACCCCGGGGCGGACAGCGCAATAATAGGCGAACCAACGACCATAACGGGGGATTTCCGCCGTTACGATGGGCCGCGGCCCCACCAGGCTCATCTCGCCCTTCAGGACGTTGAACAGTTGCGGCAGTTCATCCAGGCTCGACTTACGCAGGAAGGCGCCCAGGGCTGTAATCCGAGGATCCTTGCGCAGCTTGTGATCCAGCTCCCATTCCCGGCGCACCTCAGGATCACGCGCCAGCAGGGCATTGAGGCGGACTTCGGCGTCGGTGACCATGGTCCGGAACTTCAGGCAGTAGAACGCCTCGCCGCCGTGTCCGATGCGGGACTGCCGAAACAGCGCCGGACCGCCATCCTGCAGCTTGATGAGGCCGGCGATCACCAGCATCAGCGGGGCGATGAATAGAAGCACGGCCAGCGCGATGACGATGTCAAGAAACCGACACATATCTAGGCTGAGCCTGTGACCGCCCTTTACCGCCGGACCTGAGTACAACGCGCCCCCTTGCAGGCCAGTCAGACCCGTACTCTGGAGGGTGATGTTCTTCGTGCCTGAAAAATACAAGCTGCAGCCCCTTACGGTTGTCGCAGTCTTTACCCTCTGACCCTAGGCCGATCTACTAATTTCGTCGCAGGGTTGAGCCGTCTTATGGATGGTGTTGTGCCGCGGCGCCACCTGTTGAGGCGCCCAAAGTGTGCACTGCGGCAAGAACTGTCATATCGACGATCGCTGAAGGGCCGGAAGGCCTTCAGCGTGCCATTTCCAAGCGCTTTCAAGGATTTCCGGAAGGCCAAACCGGGGGCTCCAGCCGAGGATCTCGCGAGCCTTGCGATTGTCGGCCACCAGGGCAGGGGCATCGCCCTCCCGTCTGGGGGCGTCAGCCACCTCGAAGGGGCGACCCGAAACCTGGGCCACGGCGTCGACCACCTCCTGAACGGTCGATCCCGTGCCGGTGCCGAGGTTGAAGACCTCGGTGGCGCCGCCCGCCAGTAGATACTTCAGCGCAAGCACATGGGCCTCGGCCAGGTCGAGGACGTGGATGTAGTCGCGCACGGCGGTGCCGTCCCGGGTCGGATAATCCCGCCCCATGATCTTGAAACCGGCGTTAGAGCCCTGGGCTGCAGCGATGGCCAGGGGAATGGCGTGGGTTTCCGGGGTGTGCCACTCGCCGATCCGGCCTTGGAAGTCTGCGCCCGCGGCGTTGAAATAGCGCAAGGCCACAGACCGGAACCCCGAATACTGGTCGAAATCCCGCAGCATCTGCTCGACCATCAGCTTGGTGCGGCCATAGGGATTGAGCGGCGCCTGCGGGTGTGTCTCGTCCATCGGCATCTGCTGGGGCTCGCCATAGGTGGCGCAGGTGGAGGAGAAGACCATGGCCTCAACCCCGGCCCGGCGCGCGGCGTTGATAAGACAGAGCGCGCCCGCGACATTGTTCTCGTAGAACCGGTCCGGGTGGCGGACAGACTCGCCCACTTCGATCAGGGCGGCGAAATGCAGCACGGCGACGGGGCTGTGGGCGGCGAACACGGTGTCCAGTCGTGCGGCGTCGCCGATGTCGCCAATCTCCAGGGGGCCCCACTGGACAAACGCCGCATGGCCATTGCTCAGATTGTCATAGACCACCGGCAGGAAGCCCGCCTCAGACAGCCGAAGGCAGGTGTGGGCGCCCACATAGCCGGCCCCGCCGGTGACCAGAACCTTCTGCATTCCACCCCCTTGATGAAATTCGCCCTGCAATCATAGGGCGATCTTGGTGTCGTCTTCGTTACGCCGGTAAGACTCAATTAAGATAGACTGGAGCCTCGAAGAGAATTCGCTCCAACAGTAGGCCGGGGGCCCGGTTGGAGACGGTTTGTTAGGCGCCCCTTGCTAGTAGAGATCCTGTCACTCGGAGGATCCGGACGTGGGCGCCCAACCTGAGCCTAAGATCGCAGAAGCGGTCGATACATCTGTTGCGTCTTCGCCGGCGCCGGCGCGCCGTTCAGCAAGACTGGCGTCGACCGAGGACCTCGGGGGCGAAAGCCCCGCAAGGCGGCTTCAAGACCAGCTTCGTGAGTCTCTGTCGCCTTCGATCCAGACCCCTTGGTCGGCGCGAAAGACGGTCGCCTTCGTGGCTTTGACCTGCGGATCCTTCTGGATTGCAGCGGCTCTGCTGTTCCAGCTGAGCCTGAAGGCATTGGGCTAGCGCCTTGAGGGCGCCAGCCCCTCAGCTCACATAGTACTTCTTGTATTCGGCGTAGTAGTAGCCGGGGTCGCCGTAGCCGTACTTCGACTGCAGCTTCATATCGACCTGGGTCAGGGCGACGCCGGCAAGGTGAGCGCCGGTGCCCGACAGCAGACGGAACGCCGCCTCGATGGCGTGCTGAGGCGTCTTGCGCCACCGGGCGAGGAAGACCACCACATCGGCCTTGGGGGCCAGAACGCGGGTGTCGGCCACCGGCAAGACCGGGGCGGTGTCGAGGATGATCAGGTCATAGGACTGCCGTAGCTGATCGAGCAGGCGATCCATGGCCGCCGAACCGAACACGTCCTTCGGCGTCATGCTGGACTTGGCCAGCGGCAGCAGGCGGACGCCTGTGACGCTGTCGATCGTCATCGCCTCGTCGAGGGTCGCCTCGCCCGCCAGCACCTCGATCAGGCCCTTGGTGGGCTCGGCGCCGAACATCCGGTTCACGGAGCGACGGCGCAGGTCGCAGTCGATCAGGATCACACTATGGCCTTGTTGCGCCGCGGAGCGCGCCAGGCACACTGAGGTGGTGGTCTTGCCCTCGCCCGGGAGGGCCGAGGTGATCGCCACCACCTTCACGCTTTCACCCAAGCGAGAATAGATGACCGAGGCGCGCAGATTGCGGAAGGCCTCGGCGAAGCTCGATAGAGGCTTGTCGATCACATAATCGATCGGCGCCCCGCTCTTGCCTTCGGCCACAGAGGCGAGCAACGGAACCGCCCCCAGATAGGAGACGTCCAGGCGGTGTTCGACGTCCTCGGCGGTGGCGAGGCCAGAGTCGAGCATCTCGGCGAGGACCACCGCGCCCAGCCCGCACCCAGCAGCTAGTACGAGGCCAAGGGCAAGGTTCAACCTCTCGTTCGGAGAGCTCTGGCCCGTTGGTATTGTTGCTGATGAGACCACGCGAGCATCCGACGCTTCAATGCCCTGCTGCGAGCTCGTCTCCTTGTAGCGGTTCAGGTAGCTCTCATAGAGCGTGCGGCTGGCCTCGGCGGTGCGCTCAAGCTCGTTCAGCCGCACCTGGGCCTGGTTGTTGCCCACAAGGGTGCCACGCGCGCTCGAGAGGCTGCCCCCGATAGCGCCAGCGCGCTGCCGCGAGACCTGCACCTTGGCTTCCAGATTGGAGATGATCCGCTGGATCTCCGCCTGAATCTGGGCGTCGATGTCGACCAGCTGTCGATTGGCGGTGAGCATCTCCGGATGCCGCTCGCCGTAACGGCCTTGCAGGTCAGCGACCTTGGCCGAGACGGTGGCGCGTTGTTGGCGGAGTTGCTGGATCACGGGCGAGCTGAGCGCCTCGCCCAGATCATCCCCAGACGAACCCCGTGAGAGCTGGCTGCGCGCGGTGCTCAGGCGGGCCTCGTCCTCGGCGACCTGGGCGCGGGCCTCTGCCAGGCTCTGATTATAATTTGAAATCTCGGTTTCGGTGAGATTGGTGCCAGCAGCGCTGAGCAAGTTATTGGCGATGCGGTAGTTCTGGACCGCGGCCTCATCGGTGAGCACCTGCTGGCGCAGGCCTTCCAGGCGCGAATTCAACCAGTTATTGGCCTGCTGGGTCGCATCGAACTTCGCTTCTAGCTGCTCCAGCAGGTAGAGCTCGGCAAACTTGTTGGCGATAGTGGCGGCCTTGGTCGGGCTTTCGGACTCAAAACTCACATTGATGACGTAGGTCAGACCAGCCCGTCGCACCGACAGACGACCGAGCACGGCGTCAACGATGCGCTCCTGCGCCTTCTGCTGAGCGATCGGATCTTCGGGGATATCCCGGGGTTTTGCCGCCCCGAACATGCTAAGGACGGACGACTTGATGTTCGACTTGAGGCTGGGCGGCGCCAGCGCGGAATTGAACTCGGGGTCCTGCGACAGCTGTAGCGCATTGACGACCCGCTCGGCCAGGCGGCGCGATTTGAGGATTTCCACCTCGGTATCGACCACGCTGGAGTCGGCAGGCAAGCCCGATAGCACGGCCTCGACATTCACCACCTGCTCTTGACGCGTGTCGAGCATCACATTCGCCGTCGCCGTATACATGGGCGTCGCGGTGAAGGTGATGAAGATGGCGACGAGGAAGACGAGCGCGGCGACGGCGCCGAACAGGCGAATGCGGCGACGGAAGATGTTGAACAGCCGCCGGAGATCAAACTGATCGGCCAGCCCGCCACCGGCGCGATGGCCGCCCGACATCCCTCCAGCCTCCTCGGCGTTTGGGTCTGCGGAGGGATGGGAAAAAGCATTCATGGAAATCGATGTCCCGAAACAGGCCTTGCAACGACAGAGGCCTGCAAGCCAGAGGCCATAAAAAGGCCGAACGACGCCGGGAAGGGGAAACGGCCAGGCCGTCGGGCCTGGCCGTCAGACCTAGAACTGCAAGGCCAGCGTCGCGCCGACCTTGTTCACCTTGAAGTCCTGGCCGCCGACGCCGCTGGAGTCCATGGTCATGTGGCTATAGGCGACGGTCACGCCAACATGGCGGTTCAGCAGGTAGGTGGCCCCAACGCCGGCGTTGAACCGATCATCCTCGCGGGTGATGCCCTGATAGTCGTCCTTACCTTGCGCGAGGTTGCCGGTCAGAATGACATTGCGCATCAGCTCGTGGTCAACCTTCACGCCGACATTGGCCGAGGTGTAGCCGGCCGAACCCGGGGAGGCGCTTTCTTCGATCGTCCGCGACCCGGTGAAGGTCACGGTGGTCAGCTGGGTGGGGAACCACTCCACCTGCGCGCGGGCGCCGAAGCCGTCGATGTCGCTCAGGGTCGGGTCATCATATTCCTGGCTCAGATAACCCACGGCGATTTCGCCCCGGGCGGTCGCGCCAAGCTCGAAGTTGGACCCGACGAGCGCTTGATAGCCCTCGGAATCCCGCACCAGCGTCACCGCCGGACGATTAAGACGGTAGTCACGCTCATTGCGGCTGACTTCGAGGAAGATCGCCGTCGCGGGGCTCACCGCATAGTCAGCCCGCGCGGTGATCACATGTTCATCGCGGTCGCGGTACTGCTGGGTGATCGCCCCGCCAGCAGGATTGCGACCGTCTTCGTAGTCGAAGCTCTTGAACGCATAGCCGCCCGAAAGGCGCAGGCGATTCAGCTCGTGGCTGATGGCCGCGCGGGCCGCGGTGGTCTCGTACTCGGTCGGCGCAACCGCACCGACAACGGCGTTGGGCGAGGTTCGCGGCTCGACCAGGTCGGCCCAATCGACGCCCAGGGTGATGAAGCTGTTGCGCTGCATATCGATCTGCGCCGCGGCGCCCACCGACACGTCTTCAGAGTTCTCGGTGTCGAAGTCCTGGTAGCGCAGGATGGTGGAACGGGCATAGGCGTTCAGCGCATGGCGCGACCAATCCGAGGAGATCGAAATCTCTGGAGCCAAGCGCCAGACCAGGTCGTCGGTCTCGCCGCCGTCGGTGGCGTAGATATTGTCGTTGTGCTCAAGGCCCAGGGACAGTTTCGGATAGGCCATGAACGAGCCCATCCGAAGCCCGACAGCCTCGTACCCGTCGCGGGGGCGCTGCATCACCGCCACATTGCGATCACGGGCGAAATTTGTTTGGGCGTCGCTTGCCGCCGCCATCCGGCCAGCGGACTGAGCGGCCGCCGGGCTGGAAAGACCGGCGGCGATCGCGATCGCCGCCCCGGCCATGAGCACTCTCTTGTCCGCAGTCACGGGCATACCCCTAGTTTCATGGGCTGCGCAGCGCGCAAATCCAGGTTGAGATGTTCAGGTCCTAGAGCCCAGACAGACGCCTGCCTATCAGGCAGGCGCCCCGCCTTGGGCAACGCTAATCTTACGGGGTCGCGCCCGCCGGCACATAGATCGGCGTGGTGATGGTGGTCGGCGGGACCGGAGGCGTAGTTGGGGTCGGATTCGTGATGGCGGCGGGAGGAGGAGCCGCCTGAAGGACGGCGAGCTGCGCAGCGCTCGAAGCCGTCGAGATCGCAGCGGTCACAGCCGGCGTGCTGATGCCTTGCACCGCCAGAATGACGGACGATCGAGTGACCGCAGCGGCCACGGCGGTCGCCGGCAGGCCGCTCGCGTCGACGGTGGACGCGATGGCGGCTTCGATGGCGGCCTCCTGAGCTTCCTCAGACATGCCCTCGGTCGCTTCGACGGCGTCGGCGACGGCGTCGGCGATCGCCTCGGCCAAGGCTTCGATCTGCTCGGCTTCGGTCGTGGTCTGGGCGATCGCCACAGCAGCCGGGAGCGCGACGAGACCGAAACCGGTGACCGCAACCATGGCGCGCGCCATGGCGCTGACGCCAATCACTTTGAGGCTCATATCGCCTCTCCCCTAAAAACGTTAACGGCGTAGCTGCCGTGCTCCTCCTATGGCCACAAGATGCAGCGTTTCTCAAGGGGGTTCGTGCTGTGACGCAGTATTGAGGCCCCAGACTGTGTCATTCTCGCGCGTCGATTGAACCCGGCCCGCCTTATCTTTCGGCGCCCACAGGTTTGCGCTAGCGACCGCGACCTATTTCCGGCGCGGCTTCAAGCGCTGTAACCAGAATACTGCCGGCACAGCGCCAGTCGGTGAGGTGACAGCTTCCAGAGTGGCGACCATTTCACGACGGCGCGATGTTTTGAGGAAGGTGAAGGCTTCGGCCTCCACCTTCTTTCGTAGGTCGGGGGGTAACTCGCCCCAATACTCAAGGGCGAATCCGACTCGCCAAGTGGAGACATACTGATCTAGGGGCAGCAACTCATAGGAGAGTCGGAGGTGTTCCAGCCCCTCTGCGCTGAGCTCGCCATCAAGGCTATCAATGTAAGCTAGGCGCAGGCGGGAGCTGGAGTCATAGGGCGCCTGGCCGAGCACCAGATGACTGGCTAGGGCTGCGGCTTCCAGGTTGGTTGGCGTGGCCGAGAGGGCTGCATTGGCGGCGTGACTCTGACCAAGCGTCAGCACCAATGGCGAGGGCGCAGGACTTGAACCTGGCGTCAGAGCCGCCAGGGCCGCCGCCACGAGTCCCAGGGTCGCCAGGGAGAGAAGCGCTAGGCCGCCAGTCTTAAGAGTGGACTCTAGCGCCTTCATCGCTGCGACCCTTGCGACATGGAAAACTGTAGCCCGAGCATGTACGCCCACATCAGGGCTACAGACGGCGTCTGCAAGGCGAAATCGGTGAACCCATGGACGAGAACCGCCAGATTGGCAGCCACAAGGGCGAACAGGAGATAGGTCATCCGTGTTCGGCGCAGACCTCGCCACAGGCTTATGATGATCACCGACCCAATGGCCCCGAACATGGGCAGGGCGCCGATCAGGCCCGCTTCTTCGAGCCACTGAATATAGGCGTTGTGCGTCGCTCGGACCGTCCACATCGAGCCAAAGTTCGTAGTGTCGAGCAGGATGCGGTGAATGGTGTCGAAGGTCCCGAGGCCATAACCGCCAATCGGGGCGGCTAGGAAGGCCCGCCAGTGCATGGCGAACAACTCGGCTCGGCTACTGGCGTCCTGGTCGAAGGATGTGAGCCGTTCCAACAGGCGCTCGCCGACGAAGTAAAGGCTAGCCATGGCGGCGACCACAACGGCCAGCATGATGAGCGACACACGGCTCCAGGTGACCCGGCCGGCGAAGAGCAGGATCACGACCAGTCCGAGAACCCCCACGGCCGTGCCCAAGGCCGCGCCCCTTGAGGCCGTCGCCAGCAGGCAGCCGGCCAAGATGATCAAGGCGGCCCAACAGCCGGTCGCGGCCTGGAGGGCCTGGCCAGCCCTCACGCCCCGCAGGTCGCGCAGCAACGGGCCCAAGGTGACGATCACCATCATGGCGAAGAAGGTGCCCGCCGTGTTCGGGCTCATCAGCGTGCCTTCCAGGCGCCCCCTCTGCGTCTGGTACTGAACCCCCGTGGCGAAGTTGAAGAAGGCCCACAGCCCAAAGATCGCCGCCAGGGCGATCATCAGATTGACGGCTGTCTTGGCTCGACCATCTGAGGCTCCAGTGGCCGCGCCCACAAGGAAGATGCAACCCAGGCCAAGGAGCCTGATCAATTCCAAAGTCGTGGCCGAGCGATCGATGGTGGCCGAACCTGGCGTCTCGCCCACATAGGCCCAGACCGGGTGGACGCCGGCCGGACCAAAAGGCGTGAGCGACAAAAGCCCGGCCAACAAGACCAGCCCAAAGAGCGCAGCCGGAATGGCCAGGCTGCGCACCCGCAACAGGTCCCGTCGGATGCTTGGGGTGGCGACACACGCCAATAGTAGAAGGGCCGCAGCGCCGACCGCGATCAGGCTCGCCTCGATCCGCAGGGCGCCATAGGCGAGGTGGGCCAGGAAGATGAGACCAAGACCCGCCGAGGCCAGGCCCGCGCCCTCGGGCGGCGGCCAAAGGCGGCGGCGCGGGCTTGCGTCTTCGCGCGATTGGTTTGCGCTACGTCTCGAGCCCACCGGCCGCCTCTCCCCCAAACCAGGCGCCCGCGCGCGCCTCACCTCTTCCGAGGCCTCGCAAAGGCTGTCGCCTGGCCGAAGCTGGAATCTAGGATGTGGCCGCGCGGCGCCTGCTATGGCGAGAGGTTTCTCCTAGTGGAGGAGCCCGCGCAAGGGCCTGCCGCTCGCCAGAGCCAGAGCCATGGTGGGCTCGGCCTCATCTTGCGTGCGCACGAGCAGATTGGCGCCATTGGGTCGGCCATTGAAAGCCTCGGTGCTGAGGCGCCGCTGAGGCGACGGCTGCTCCTGGGACTGCGGCGCAACGGCGCGCGTGGCTGTGGCGTCCTGATCAGTCGCCGCGTCGGCAAAGGTCTGGCCCACGGGCGCCTGGCTGACCAGCGCCCAGCGGAACGGCGCCCCTGCAACCTGACGTTCACGCCAGGAAAGGCTGGCCTTGCGCCAGGGCAGGATCCAGGGCGTCAGGCTGTCGAGCACATAGTCCCCCTGATCCGTTGCGACCAATAGGACCGCGTGGCTCTCGCCCCAGGCGGTCGTGGCGACAGCGATGGACATCGCATGCTCTGGCACGCCAGCTGCGAGCAGGGCGCGGCGTTTTTCGAGAACATAGTCTTCGCAGTCGCCATACTGATCGCCCCGCGCCAGCGGCGTCGCCCAACGGTCGAGGACGCCATAGGTCTGGATATCGGCCCGGCGCACGATCTGCCGGTTCACCTTGTCATTGATGCGGGTCAGCTGACCCCAGAGGGCTGGCGTCAGGGCTGGGGGCGGCGCGTTCGCCGCAATGGCCCTCGGCGCCTCTTCAAGTGGCGCCGGCGGACGGACCTGCAGAGGCTGGCCCAGACGCTGCAGCCGGGGCGTCTCGCCATGGGAGGCCGTGCTGACCCGAACCAAGGCGGCAGCGCCCGAGGGCGGCGTGCGAGCCTCGCCCGCGGCCGCTTCGACCGCGGCGTTGGCCTGCTCTGCGGCGTCTCTACGCTGGCGCGCCTCGGCGAACGCGGTCGCCCAATTCACATTGCGCCCCGAAACGGCCGCCGTCGTCGTGGTCCGCATCCCGGCCAAGACAAGACGGGCCTCAGCATTGTTGCGCCGCGCCAGCTCGACCTCGGCGACCTTGCGCACAACCGCGGCCGGGGCGCCGCCGCAATCCTCCGGCTGCCTCTGGCAGAAATCGAGATACCCAGTTGGGGCGGCGGCGGCCACGCCCAAGCCCATGGGCGTGCTCGGCTCGGGAAGTGTGGCGCACGCCGCTAGGGTTATTGAAGCACTAATAATTGCTGCTTGAGTAAACAGAGTCTTTTTGACCAACACCGCACCCACCCCTTCTGGAGTTCCGTTGTGCTGTGTTTACGATAGGGCGTATTAAGCCTTGATATAGTTATAGGGTATACAGATCTCTACGAAACGCGGTTGCTGTGTCGTTAAGGTTTACATTGTCTGAATGGGCTGTTCATCGCTGGTAAATGTTCTATTCTGCTTTTGTTATCCTTAGTCTGACGGGCCGCCCGGCCAGTACCCCATGGGAGTTTCCCCTCTCGCCGCACTGCGGTAGAAGGGCGGTTGTGGGGGACGCCTAAGAGATGTGGAGCGTGGTTTAGATGCAGAGGTTCTTGTCCCTGCTGGTCGTTGTGGCGACCTTGTGTGCAGCGGCCTTCGCCCCGGCAGCGGTGAGCGCTCAAGAGGCGACGCCGGCCGACGTGCGCGTCTTGCCGGAGTACCGGTTGGGGTCCGGCGATAAGGTGAGGGTCATCACCTATGGAGAAGAAAGCCTGACCGGCGAGTTCTTCGTCGGCGGCTCAGGCAATATCTCCCTACCGCTGATCGGCGAGGTGAAGGCCCAGGGCCTGACCATCCCGGAGATTCAGACCTCGATCGAGACGGCGCTGAAGAACGGCTATCTGCGCGACCCTCGGGTCAGCGTCGAGGTGCTGAACTACCGGCCCTTCTATATTCTGGGCGAGGTCGAGAGCCCGGGCGAGTATCCCTACACCAATGGCCTGTCGGTGCTGAACGCCGTGGCCACGGCCGGGGGCTTCACCTACCGGGCCAACAATCGTCGTGTGTTCATCAAGCGCAGCGACACAGACGATGAGCGGGAGTATCCGCTCACGCCGCTTACGCCGGTGGCGCCGGGCGACACTATCCGGATCACCGAACGCTTCTTCTGATCACGTCTAACCCGGCGCCTTTATGAAGAGCTGCTCTGCGGGGGTCAGGCCCTGCGAGCGGCTCTTTTCATTTTGGCGACCGTCTCGACCCGGGCCGCGAACCTTCACGCCGCAAGTCCCAGCCTGTGCGCCCAGGCTGAGCGGCTTGGCCATTGAACTCAGGGGCGCATACGCCTCTCCTGGTTGCAGGAGACGTTGGCATGCACCCTCATCATCTTTCCTCTGCACGCGGCCCCGGGCGGGCTGACAGCCTGGGCCAGCTGACGGCCGGGGCGCAGCTTGCGGGCATGGTTGGCCTATGGCTTGCGGTATTGCCGCTGGTCCCCCTCTATGCTGGCGGCGTTTGGGCGGGGCGGGCCTGTCGGCGGCGCTTGGTTCAGCGCCACTGAATCCGTTCTTGAAATGGCTCATGTTGGATGGGTCGCCCAAGGCGCGGCGGCGCGTCTGATCGCACCAGGCCCTAGGCAAATCGCAAAAATTCCCGCGGCTTGCAGTTTGCACACTCGACGTCACGCATTATGGACTTGTTCATAAACGAACACCGGCGGCCTGTGGCCCGCCGGGCCGACGGCCAGGTGATGGAGACCTTCATGACGGATGCGACCTCGACGACGAGCCGGGACGCCGCCCCAACCCGCCACGCTGGTCTACTGGCCTGGGTCGCCGAAGTCGCCGCGCTGACCAAGCCTGATCGGGTTCATTGGTGCGATGGGTCGGACGCCGAATGGGAGCGCCTGACCTCGGAGCTGGTGGAGAGCGGCACGCTCATCCCGCTCAACCCTGAGAAGCGCCCCAACTCCTTCTATGCGGCCTCCGACCCCCGCGACGTGGCCCGCGTCGAAAGCCGCACCTTCATCTGCTCGGCCGAGGAGGCCGACGCGGGCCCCACCAACAACTGGGCTGAGCCCGCGGAGATGCGGACCAAGCTGCAGGGCCTGTTCGACGGCTGCATGCGCGGGCGCACCATGTATGTGGCGCCCTTCTGCATGGGTCCCCTGGGGTCGAAGATCAGCGCCATCGGCGTGGAGATCACCGACAGCGCCTATGTGGCCATCTCCATGCGCGTGATGACCCGCATGGGCGCCGCCGCGCTCGAGCAGCTCGGCGAAGACGGCTTCTTCGTCCCGGCCATTCACAGCGTCGGCGCGCCTCTAGCGGCGGGCGAGGCCGATGTGGCCTGGCCCTGCAATGACGAGAAGTACATCGTCCACTTCCCCGAGACCCGGGAGATCTGGTCCTATGGCTCGGGCTATGGCGGCAATGCGCTGCTGGGCAAGAAGTGCTTCGCCCTGCGCATCGCTTCGGTCATGGCCCGCGATGAGGGGTGGCTCGCCGAGCACATGCTGATCCTCAAGCTGACCTCGCCGCAGAATGAGGTCCGCTATATCGCCGCGGCCTTCCCGAGCGCCTGCGGCAAGACCAACATGGCCATGCTGCAGCCGACGCTCGCCGGCTGGAAGGCCGAGACCATCGGCGACGACATCTGCTGGATGCGGTTCGGCGACGACGGCCGTCTCTATGCGGTGAACCCCGAGGCCGGCTTCTTCGGCGTGGCGCCGGGCACCGGGATCGAGACCAACAAGAACGCCATCGACGCCCTGCACGCCAATTGCGTGTTCACCAATGTGGCGCTCACCCCGGACGGCGACGTCTGGTGGGAAGGCCTGACCGCCGAGGCGCCGCCGCAGCTGACCGACTGGCGTGGCAATCCCTGGACCCCGGCGTCCGAAACGCCGGCGGCCCACCCCAACGCCCGCTTCACCGTCCCGGCCGAGCAATGCCCGGTGATTGCGCCGGAGTGGGAAGATCCGGCCGGCGTGCCGATCTCGGCCATTCTGTTTGGCGGTCGTCGCGCCAGCGCCGTGCCGCTGGTCACCGAGGCCTTCGACTGGCGCCACGGGGTGTTCATGGCCTCCAATGTGGCCTCAGAAGGCACGGCCGCGGCCGAGAACGCCATCGGCGAGCTGCGCCGCGACCCCTTCGCCATGCTGCCCTTCTGCGGGTACAATATGGGGGACTATTTCGCCCATTGGCTGAAGCTGGGCGCCCAGGCCGATGCGGCCAAGCTGCCCCGCATCTACTTCGTCAACTGGTTCCGCAAGGATGAGCGCGGCAAGTTCGTCTGGCCGGGCTTTGGCGAAAACAGCCGTGTGCTGAAATGGATCGTCGAGCGGCTGGAAGGCCGCGCCGAGGCTGTGGACACCCCCATCGGTCGCCTGCCGACCCGCGAGAGCCTCGACCTGAGCGGGCTTTCCCTGACGGACGCCCAACTCGACCTGTTGCTGAGCGTCGACGCCGATATCTGGAGCCAGGAAGCCGCCCTGATCCCGCCGGCCTATGAGCGTTTCGGCGACCGGCTGCCCAAGGCGCTTTGGGATGAGCACGCCGCCCTCGTCGGCCGCCTGGAGCGCGAGCGCCGGGGCCAGACCGTGGCGGCGGAGTAGTGGCGCCACGCCTGCCTATTTGCGCAGCGCCATGGCGCTGCTGTAGCCGGCGGGGGATCGAAACTTGACACAGAGCGTTACGGGGACGTCTGATGTCTGACGATGTTGCAGCGCAAAAGGGGCTGGAAATGTCTGAGCCGCTCTTCGCCTATTCCATGAGCCAGGACACGTCCGGCTGGGCCTGGAGTGTCTATGATGAGGCGGGCGAGATCGTCGCGTCGGGTCTGGATGCTTGCCAGGAGACCGCCAAGGCCGCCGTGGACCGCGCCATGCGTCATGTGGCCTGGATCGGCCTGTCTGGCCCTGGGCGCCGGCTGTCGGCGGCGGGCTCAGCTTAAAGACGCCGTCAGGCTCGGCCTCGACGCCGAGCTTCCGTTGGTTTTCCTGATTTAGATCTCATCCTTAGGTCTCGCGGGCGGCAAGCCCTGCGAAGGCCTCACAGCACCGTGGCCTGGCGGCAGATCGGAAGAGCACACGTCTGAACTCCAGTCACGTCGTAAGCTCGTATGCCGTCTTCTGCTTGAAAAAAAAAAAAACAAAGACAAAAAGCGACAAAAACATGCATTAAAAAAAAGATGGACGAGAGCGCAGGCGCACTACACGGAGTAGCGGACAGCAGA
>CALEOQ010000447.1 GCA_937910255.1 uncultured Caulobacteraceae bacterium
GGGACAGGTCGTGTGGAGAGCGGGAACCGAAGTAAACAAACCTGGGACGAGTGACTGAATTTTTTTTTAAATGATACGGCGACCACCGAGATCTACACTCTTGCCCGCCACGACGCTCTTCCGATCTGCGGCCATCGACGCCTTTCCCGAGGGCGTGGTCTTCCTGGACCGCCAGGGCCGCTACATCCTCTGGAACGACCGCTACGCGGAAATCTACCACCGCTCGGCCGACCTGTTTGCGCCAGGCCGCGCCCTGGCCGAGACTCTACGCATCGGCGTGGAGCGGGGGGATTATCCCGAGGCGATTGGCCAGGAAGAGGCCTGGATCGAGGCGCGTCTGGCCAAGCTGGCCCATCCCGATGGAGAACGGCTGGAGCAGCAGCTGTCCGACGGTCGCTGGCTGATGGTCGAGGACCGCCGCACCGCCGATGGCGGGCTGATCGGCCTGCGGGTCGACATCACAGAGATGAAGCGCCAGGCCGAAGCCCTGGAAGGCGCCCTTGACCGGGAGGCCGCCGCCAGCCGGGCCAAGAGCGAATTCCTGGCCGATATGAGCCACGAGCTGCGCACGCCGCTGAACGGGGTCATGGGCCTGGCCCAGGCCCTGGAGGCCACCGACCTGAATGAGGCTCAGCGGGCCATTGTCAGCGACCTGGTTGGGTCTGGCCTACGCCTAGAGGCCCTGGTGGGCGGACTGCTGAAATACGAGACCGGTCACGCCCCCCATCCCCAGGCCACGGCGAAGGCGGTCGCCGAAGCGGCGGCCTCGGCGCCCGGCGAGCTGCGGGTCCTGCTGGCGGACGATAATCCCACCAATCGCCGCGTGGTGGAGCTGATGCTCGACGCCGCCGGCATCGAGGTGGTGAGCGTGGAGGACGGCGCCCAGGCCCTGGAGGCCCTGCGCGAACAGGCCTTCGACCTGGTCCTGATGGACCTGCGGATGCCGGTGATGGACGGCTTCGAGGCCATCCGCGCGATCCGCGCCCAGGAGGACGAGGCCGACGGACGCCTGCCGATCATCGTGCTGTCGGCCAATGCCGGCCCCGAGGACCGGGAAGCCAGCGCCCGGGCCGGCGCCGACCGCCACATCGCCAAGCCGATCCGGGCCGAAACCCTGTTCGGCGCCATTTCTGCGGTGCTGGAGGGCTAAGCGCCACGGTTCCTACTCGCCGAAGCCTTCGCCGGGTTCATCAACCGGCGCCATGCGGATCAGGCGGGAATCGGCGACCGCGGCGGTGCGGTGGGCGACCAGCACCTGGTATTCCGGATCGCGGACCATGGCGATGAAGGCCTCGGCGCCCGGATAGGCGGCGATGAAGGCCAGGTCCCAGGCCTCGTCCTGCGGCCCCGTCAGCGTCACCTGCGGCCGGCCCACCCAGACCTGCGCGCCGCCCAGGCGCTTGAAGATCGGCGCGGTGGTCCGGCCATAGGCCTGATAGGCCTGCAGGCCCGTCAACCCCTTGCCGTGATCGGGGTGATCCTCGGGATAGGCCGCCAGCGGCCGGAGCCGAACGAGGTTCAGCATATGGATGGGCTGATCCCTGGGCAGGGACTTGAACAGCCCCCAGGCTTCGCGATCGGGATCGATATGGCCAGGTTCCGACACGGCTACCCCTTGCTTTTGGTGGTCTTCTGGGTGGAAAGCCTAGTCCGACGCGCTGGCGGGGTCACCTTGCATTGACCCGGGCGGCGGGACTCATTACCTACGCCGCCGTTTGCACGGCGGGCGGGGTTCACCCTGGCCCGCCTTTTTGCAACCATAGCCCGCCCCTAATAGGAGTCCCCCATGACGAGCCAACTTCTCTCCGGCGCGACCGGCGTGCTGGTCCTGGCCGACGGGACCGTCCTGCAGGGGATCGGCGTGGGCGCCGCAGGCGACGCCGTGGGCGAGGTCTGCTTCAACACCGCCATGACCGGCTATCAGGAGATCCTCACCGATCCCTCCTACATGGCCCAGATCATCGCCTTCACCTTCCCGCACGTGGGCAATGTGGGGACCAATATCGACGATGTGGAGCAGATGTCCGGGGCGGCCGAAACCTCGGCCCGCGGCGCCATCTTCCGCGGCGTGCCCACGGGCCCAGCCAACTGGCGCGCCGACTCCGATCTGGCGGGCTGGATGGCCCGGCGTGGGGTCATCGGCCTTGCCGGCGTCGACACCCGGGCGCTCACCCGCCGCATCCGCGAGCGCGGCATGCCCCATGCGGTGATCGCCCACGATCCGCAGGGCCGCTTCGACCTGGAGGCCCTGGTGGCCAAGGCCAAGGCCTGGAACGGCCTGGTGGGCCTGGACCTCGCCAAGGACGCCTCCTGCCTGCAGCCGTTCACCTATGGCGAAGGGCTGTGGAACTGGCCCGAGGGCTACGCCCAGCCGGCGCCCGAGGCGAAGTTCGACGTCGTGGTCATGGACTATGGGATCAAGCGCAACATCCTGCGCGCCCTGACCAGCGTCGGCGCCCGGGCCACCGTCGTGCCCGCCTCCACCTCGGCCGAGGACGTCCTGGCGCGCAAGCCGCAGGGCATCCTGCTGTCCAATGGGCCGGGGGATCCCTCGGCCACCGGCGCCTACGCCGTGCCGGAGATCCGCAAGCTGGTGGACAGCGGCGTGCCGGTCTTTGGCATCTGCCTGGGCCACCAGATGCTGTCCCTGGCGCTGGGCGCCCGTACGGTGAAGATGGACCAGGGTCACCACGGGGCCAATCACCCGGTGAAGGACCTGACCACCGGCAAGGTGGAGATCGTCTCCATGAACCACGGCTTCACCGTGGACCGCGAGAGCCTGCCGGCGCCGGTGACGGAGACCCATGTCTCGCTGTTCGACGGCACAAACGCCGGGATCGCCCTGAAGGACCGGCCGGTGTTCTCGGTCCAGCACCATCCGGAGGCTTCGCCCGGCCCCACGGATTCGCTCTACCTCTTCGACCGCTTCGCCAAGATGATGGACGCGGCCGGCTAGATTTCGCCGAGGGCGCCGACGGCCGCCACAGGGCCGCTGGGCCCCGCCTGGGGCGACCCGCCCAGGGGCTCGACCGACACCGCCAGCTGCGAACCCTCGTGGGCCATCTGCGAGAGGGAGGCGTCCAGGGGCATGGTCTTGGCCGTGCCCGGCTCCACCATGCCCAGCGAGCGCGGCACGCCGTCCTCCGGCGGGATCAGCCACAGCTGGTGCACATGCAGGGGATCAGTCCCGGGCGGCACCAGGGAGGTGATGATCAGGGCCTGGCGCTGCGGGTCATAGGAGGCCACGAACAGCGCCTGCCCGCCCTCGGTGCTCAGGCTGGCGTTCAGCATCGGCGGGGCCGCCGTGGCCGGCGCAGGGATCACCACCGGCGGGCGGCTGCCCAGATAGACCGCGACCATCAGGCTGGCGGCGGCCAGACCCATGGCGCCCACCGTCGCGCCGCGCCAGAAGGCCAGGCGCCGCGCCAGTTGCGGGTTGTTGTCATTGACCGGCAGGGCGCGCTCGATCCGCGGCCAGACCTCATCGGAAGGCGCCACGGCGGGAACTTCGCTGGCCAGGGGACCCAGGCGCACGCGCCAGGCGTCGACGGCCTGGGCGAAGCTCGCGTCGCTGGCCATGCGGCGCTCGGCGGCGGCCCGCTCGGGCGCGGTCAGGACGCCCAGGGCGTGTTCGGCCGCCAGGGCTTCCGGCTCGACCATTTCAGGACCCGTGTCGCTCATGGCTCCAGGCACCCTTTCAGCTTCATCAGCCCCCGCCGAATCCAGCTCTTGACCGTACCAAGCGGCGTATCCAGCCGCTGGGCGAGGGCCTCATAGGTGACGCCTTCAAAAAAGGCGGTGCGGATCGCCTTCTCCGTCCGCTCGTCAAGCTCGGAGAGGCATTGCTGCAGGGCGCCGGCCCGCTCGGCCGACTCCAGCAGCGCCGTGGCGCTGGGCGCCCCGTCGGCGATCTCCATCTCGTCGATCTGCTCGGCCCGCGCCAGGGGGCCGCGGGCGCGCAGGCGGTCGATGGCCCGATTGCGGGCGATCGTCGAAATCCAGGTCATGACGCTGGCCCGGCTGGCGTCGAACCGGTCGGCCCGGCGCCAGATGGTGACATAGACCTCCTGCAACACGTCCTCACTCTCATCCTTGTCGGAGAGGATACGCAGGCAGACGCCGAATAGCTTCGAGGAGGTGGCCTGGTAAAGTTGTCGCAGGGCCTCACGGTCGCCTGCGGCCACCTGGGCCATGAGAGCTGAAAGATCGTCGGCGGTGACAGCGGGCACGGCGGCTCTTGGGTTCAGCGGATACCAGAATCTGCGCCGTCCAACCTGCCCACCCCGACGGGCTGGAGCAAGGCTGTTGCGTGAGCAGGCAGCAGGGGCCGCCCTGGGAGGCGCGGCGCCTCAGAAGTCGGTGGACGGCGCCTGTTCGATCAGGAGCACCTCTGCGGGCTCGCCCCCCGTGGCGCGGCCCGTATGCCACTGCCCGGCCGATTCCACGGCGAATTCGCCGGCCAGAATCTCCTGCTCGTCCCCGGTGACCAGGTTGGAGACCTGCAGGCGACCCGACTTCACATAGATGTAGCGAAGGGCCGTGCGGGCGTTGTCAGGCAGGCTCTCGCCGGGCGCCAGGGTCGCCTGCACCACGGTCATGCGGACCTTCTCGCCCTCGATGGGATCTTCGGTCTGCGGCAGGGCCAGCGTCATGGGCGCAGGCGCTCCGGCGTCAAACGCGGGCGGCTGGCCTGGCGCGGCCACCGCCACGGCCGGGACCGTCAGGAGCGCGGCGCACACAGCAAGGGTTAATTTTCTCATAATGATCCTCCCTCATCCTGCCGTAGCACGCAGGGCGCCAAGCTCGCCAACCAATTTGGCGCAGGTCTGACGCCGGGTGAGCAACGCGCCAGGTCCGATGGCGGTCCATCAGATACGACGAATCAACGAGGACGGTTTCGGCGATCGGGCACGGTGGCCGGACCGGGATTCAACTTGCGATTTCACCGAAATTCGGCCACGCTGGTCAGCGTCAATCTCGCAAGGGCACGGTCGAACTCTCCAGCCTTTCCGGCCCCGGATTTGCTCTCCCGAACCCCCATCGATGCTTGATCCCCCGCGATGAAGGTTGCGGGCGGCTGACTGACCTCCAAGGACTGATACTCTCCATGTCTACCGGCACCGTAAAATGGTTCAACGGCCAAAAGGGCTTTGGTTTCATTACGCCTGACGAAGGCGGCCCGGACGTTTTCGTCCACATCTCGGCGGTTGAGCGCGCCGGGCTGCGGACCCTGAATGAAGGCGACAAGATCACCTTCGAACTCGAGCGCGACCGCCGCAGCGGCAAGATGGCCGCCTCCAACCTGCAGGTCTGAGCGCCACAAGCCGCAGGCTTCACGGCACAGGACTTTCTGGGGGCTGGCGTGAAGGCGTCGGCCCCCCTTGCGTTTTCAGCCCTGAACCTCAAGTCATGAGCGCGTTTCGTCCGATCACCGGTTCCACGTATCGGAACGTGCCCTAGCCCGCCGTGCACGGCCATTAACGGTGGCCGCGAAGGTCGCGCTTGCGCGCCCCCGACTCCCTCTCTAAACGGGCGACTTAACCTGCATTCTGACCGGTGTCGGGCGCGCTGATGTGCGCGGCCGTCCTTGCGCGCGGAAGAAACATGCCCAAACGCTCCGACATCTCCTCGATCCTCATCATCGGCGCCGGCCCCATCGTCATCGGCCAGGCCTGCGAGTTCGACTATTCCGGCGTCCAGGCCTGCAAGGCCCTGCGCGCCGAAGGCTACCGGATCATCCTGGTCAATTCGAACCCGGCCACGATCATGACCGATCCGGACGTGGCCGATGCGACCTATATCGAGCCGATCACGCCGGAGATGGTCGAGAAGATCATCGCCAAGGAACGCCCGGACGCCCTGCTGCCCACCATGGGCGGCCAGACGGCGCTGAACACAGCCCTTGCGCTGGAGGCCTCAGGCGCCCTGGCCAAGTACAATGTCGAGATGATCGGCGCCCGGGCCGACGTGATCGACAAGGCCGAGGATCGCCAGAAATTCCGCGACGCCATGGACGCCATCGGGCTGGAAAGCCCCAAGTCCAAGGCCGCCCACTCCATGGATGAGGCCCTGGAGGGCCTGGAATTCGTCGGCCTGCCGGCCATCATCCGGCCGTCCTTCACCCTGGCCGGCACCGGCGGCGGCATCGCCTACAATGTCGAGGAGTTCCGCGAGATCGTCGAGCGCGGCCTCGACCTCTCGCCGACCACCGAGGTGCTCATCGAAGAGAGTGTGCTCGGCTGGAAGGAGTACGAGATGGAGGTCGTCCGCGACAAGGCGGACAACTGCATCATCATCTGCTCCATCGAGAATATCGACCCGATGGGCGTCCACACCGGCGACTCCATCACCGTCGCTCCGGCGCTCACCCTGACCGACAAGGAATATCAGTGGATGCGCCGCGCCTCGATCGCGGTGCTGCGCGAGATCGGCGTCGAAACCGGCGGCTCCAATGTGCAGTTCGCGGTGAACCCCGCCGACGGGCGCATGGTGGTCATCGAGATGAACCCGCGGGTGTCGCGCTCCTCGGCGCTGGCGTCCAAGGCCACCGGCTTCCCGATCGCCAAGGTCGCCGCCCGCCTGGCCGTCGGCTACACCCTTGATGAGCTGATGAACGACATCACCGGGGCGACGCCGGCCTCGTTCGAGCCGTCCATCGACTATGTGGTCACCAAGATTCCCCGCTTCGCCTTCGAGAAATATCCCGGCGCCGAGGCGACGCTGTCCACCTCGATGAAGTCGGTGGGCGAGGTCATGGCCATCGGCCGCACCTTCGCCGAGAGCCTGCAGAAGGCCCTTCGCGGCTTGGAAACCGGTCTGAACGGCCTCGACGAAGTCGCCATCGAGAACGCCGACGATCCGGAGATGGGCCATGCGGCCATCGTCCGCGCCCTGGGCCAGCCGACGCCCGACCGCCTGCGGGTCATCGCCCAGGCCTTCCGCCACGGCTTGACCGTCGAGGAGGTGAACGCCGCCTGTTCGTACGAGCCCTGGTTCCTGCGCCAGTTGCAGCATCTGGTCGCCGAGGAGGCCCGGGTGACCCGCGACGGCCTGCCCGGCACGGCCGAAGCCTTCCGCGCCCTCAAGGCCCAGGGCTTTGCTGACGCCCGCCTGGCGGCCCTGACCCACACCACCGAGGCCGAGGTGCGCGAGCAGCGCCGGGGCCTTGGCGTGCGTCCGGTGTTCAAGCGCATCGACACCTGCGCCGGCGAGTTCCGCGCCGAAACGCCCTACATGTACTCCACCTATGAAACCGGCGCCCTGGGCCAGATCCCGGAGTGCGAGAGCGAGCCGTCCGACGCCAAGAAGGCCATCATCCTCGGCGGCGGCCCCAACCGGATCGGCCAGGGGATCGAGTTCGACTACTGCTGCTGCCATGCCGCCTTTGCGCTGGCCGACATCGGCGTGGAGTCGATCATGGTCAACTGCAACCCGGAGACCGTGTCGACCGACTACGACACCTCCGACCGGCTGTATTTCGAGCCGCTGACCGCCGAGGACGTGCTGGAGCTGATCGAGGTCGAGCGCACCCGCGGCACCCTGCTGGGCGTCATCGTCCAGTTCGGCGGCCAGACGCCGCTCAAGCTCGCCAAGCCCCTGGAAGACGCCGGCATCCCGATCCTGGGCACCACCCCGGACGCCATCGACCTGGCCGAGGACCGCGAGCGCTTCCAGCAGCTGCTGCACCGCCTGAAGATCGCCCAGCCGATCAACGCCATCGCCCGTTCCGACGAGGAGGCCTTCAAGGCCGCCCACCAGGTCGGCTATCCCGTGGTCATCCGTCCGTCCTACGTGCTGGGCGGCCGGGCCATGGAGATCATCCGCGACGACGAGCAACTGGCCCGCTACGTCCGCGACGCCGTGCAGGTCTCCGGCGACAGCCCGGTGCTGCTCGACCAGTACCTGTCGCGCGCCACCGAGGTGGACGTGGACGCCATCTGCGACGGCGAGGCCGTCTTCGTGGCCGGCGTGATGGAGCATATCGAAGAAGCCGGCGTCCATTCCGGCGACAGCGCCTGCTCCATGCCGCCCTTCTCGCTGAAACCCGAGACCATCGCCGAGCTGAAGCGGCAGACCGAGGCCATGGCCCACGCCCTGCAGGTGCGCGGCCTGATGAACGTGCAGTTCGCCATCGAAGAGCCGCACAGCGAGAGCCCGCGCATCTATGTGCTGGAGGTCAATCCCCGGGCCAGCCGCACCGTGCCCTTCGTCGCCAAGACCATCGGCCGACCCCTGGCCGCCATCGCCGCCAAGGTCATGGCCGGGCGCAAGCTGTCGGAGTTCGACCTGGTCGAGGCGCCCTACGACCATGTGGCGGTGAAGGAAGCCGTGTTCCCCTTCGCCCGGTTCGCCGGGGTCGATACGGTGCTGGGCCCCGAGATGCGCTCCACCGGCGAGGTCATGGGCCTGGACTGGCGTCGCGAAGGCGAGCCTGACGCCTCAGCGGCCTTCGCGAGAGCCTTCGCCAAGAGCCAGCTGGGCGGCGGCACCATACTGCCCAAGTCCGGGGCGGTGTTCGTCTCGGTGAAGGACAGCGACAAGCCGTGGATCCTCGAGCCCGTGCGTCTGCTGCTCGCCCAGGGCTTCACCATCCTGGCCACCAGCGGCACCTGCGACTACCTGGCCGAGAACGGTCTGAAGGTGCAGCCCGTGAAGAAGGTGCTGGAGGGTCGTCCTCACATCGTCGACGCCATGAAGAACGGCGAGGTGAAGCTTGTCTTCAACACCACCGAGGGCAAGCAGTCCCTGTCGGACTCCTTCGAGATCCGCCGCACAGCGCTCATGATGAAGACCCCCTACTTCACCACCGCGGCCGGCGCCCTGGCCGCGGCCCAGGCGATCACCGCCACGGCCAGCGACAGCCTGGATGTGCGCCCGCTTCAGACCTATGGGCGGGCCTGGGCTGGATAGTTTTGCCAAGAACGTCAAAAATTGGGCGGCTTTTCGCCTCAGATGACAAAACCTTGTTCGGATAAAGTTGACGTAGCCCTGAGTCAGGCGCAGGCTTTCCCCAGTCGCCTGACTTCGGCAGGCACGGGCGCTTACGGGCGGCCCAGATAACAGTACGCGGTCGCCCGCAATGCAGCGTCTACCCGTGGAGATCTGCCCCAGTCCGGCGTCGGACCCAGCCAGAGAGCTGAGGCCCGTAACCAGAGACTGTATAGGGAGCTCGTCATGCACGTCGACGAAGGCCACGAAACCCATCATCCCCGCCGCAAGAACCTGCTTCGCCGCTTTGAAGGCGTGACGGATCTTATGGTGGTCGCCCTGATCGTCCTGCTCGGCGGCGCCATGCTGTTTGGCCTGCTGACCGCCGGCGGCAGCCCGGCCTACATGCAATAGGCACGACGGCATGATCTGCGGCCGCTCCGGACCCGCTTCCGGGCGGCGCAGCCTTCCCTCCAGCCCGCCTGTAAGCTAGGCCCGTCGTACGGCGCGTCCAGACGCCGAACGGAGGGACATCATGACGGGACGGGTAGCGGGCAAGGTCGCCCTGGTGACCGGCGGGGCGAGCGGCATTGGCCGGTCCTGCGCCGAAAGGCTGGCGGCCGAGGGCGCCCAGGTGATGCTGAGCGACCTCTCCGACGAGCAGGGGGCGCAGGTGGCCGGCCACATCATCGCCCAGGGAGGACAGGCCAGCTATCTTCACCACGACGTCACTGACGAGGCGGCCTGGATCGATGTCATCCGTCAGGTGCGCGAGGCGCACGGACGTCTCGATATACTGGTGAACAATGCCGGGATCGGCCTGGGCGGCTCGGTGATCGAGATGAGCCTGGATGACTTCCGTCGCCAGATGGCGGTCAATGTCGAGGGTGTCTTTCTGGGGGTGAAGCACGGCCTGCCGCTGATGCGCGAAAGCGGCGATGGCGGCTCGATCATCAACATGTCGTCCGTGGCGGGCCTGAAGGGCGCCGCCTCCCTGGCCGGCTACTGCGCCAGCAAGGGTGCGGTGCGCCTGTTCACCAAGGCCGTCGCCCTGGAATGCGCCGGCGCCCAGGACAAGGTCCGGGTCAATTCCGTCCATCCGGGTATTATCGAGACGCCCATCTGGGACTCGATCATTGGCACGGGCGGCCCCGGCGCCAACGCCGCCCCGCAGCGCAGCGCCACCCTGGACGCCATGGCCGGCGCGGCCACGCCGCTCGGCTACAAGGGTGATCCCTCCGATATCGCCGAGGGCGTCCTGTGGCTGGCCAGCGCGGAGTCCCGCTATGTGACCGGGGCCGAACTGGTGATCGACGGCGGGCTGTCGGTCCGCTAAGTCGGCGCCCATGACCGCCACGCTGCCCACGACCGCCACTTTGCATGTGATCTTCGGCCCCCAGGGCGCCGGCAAGTCCACCTACGCCAAGGACCTCGCCCGGCGCCTGCCCGCCGTCGGCTTCGCCATCGACGACTGGATGGGCCGGTTGTTTGGTCCCGACATGCCCGAGCCCCTGGAGTTCCAGTGGATGATGGACCGGGTCGAGCGCTGCGAGGCGCAGATCTGGTCCACCGCCGCCGGGGTGCTGGCGGCCGGCGCCTCTGTGGTGCTGGACCTGGGCCTCATGCGACGCAGCGATCGCCAGCGGGTGGCCGAGATCGCCGAGGCGGTGGAGATCCCGCTTCAGTTCCACTTCGTCACCGCCCCGCTGGAGGTGCGCCGCGAGCGCGTCCTGGGCCGTCAGGAAGTGGCCGGCGAGGGCTTCCGCCTGCTGATCACCCCGGAGATGTTCCACTTCTCCGAGAAGGTCTATGAGGCGCCCGACGCCGAGGAACTGGCCGGCTGCATGGTCAGCGAAAGCGCCTGAGGCGTCCTTCGGGACTCTTTCGCCTAAACGGGATCGAAGCCTGCGGCCCTTGCGTTTCGCAGCGCACACTCATATCGTCTCACCCCCGGACGTTGGCGCCCGCGGCCGGAGAATTCCCTTAGGCGCACTACTCGAGTCCTCACCCGCCATGGAAAAAGTCCCGATGACCGTCGGGGGCTATCAAGCTCTCGATGAAGAACTGAAGCGTTTGAAGACTGTCGAGCGGCCGTCTGTAATCTCCGCCATTTCCGAGGCGCGAGAGCACGGCGACCTGTCCGAAAACGCGGAGTACCACGCCGCCAAGGAGCGGCAAGGCTGGATTGAAGGCCAGATCGCCGACATCGAAGACAAGCTCGCCCGCGCGCAGGTGATCGATGTCTCCAAGCTGTCCGGCAAGCAGGTCAAGTTTGGCGCGACCGTCTCCATGGTCGACGAGGACACCGAGGAAGAGGCCCGTTATCAGATTGTCGGCGAGCACGAGGCCGACGTGAAGGCCGGCCGCATCTCGATCTCTTCCCCGATCGCCCGCGCCATCATCGGCAAGGAGATCGGCGACGTGGTCGAGGTGAACACCCCAGGGGGCGTAAAGTCCTATGAGGTCCTCAAGGTCGACTGGGTCTGAGCTTAAGCCCTCGCCGGTTCAGGTCCCCGATCTGAACCGGACGGCGGCGGCCAATCGCCTGTGACAGCAGCCCCCTCTCCCTTGCGCATCTGGGTCGTCTCCGACGGCCGCACGGGCATCGAGAACCAGGGCCTGGGCCTGGCCGAAGCCATCGGCCGGCGACGCCCCATCGAGCTCAGCGTCAAGCGGATCGGCTGGCGGGGCGTCTTTGGCCGGCTGCCCTGGTGGATGACCCCTGCGCCTCTGCGCCTGCTGGCCCACGGCCATGAGATCAGCCCCCCCTGGCCCGACATATGGATCGCGGTGGGGCGCGCCACCCTGCCCCTGTCGCTGCGCATGCGCCGCTGGAGCAAGGGCCAGACCATGGTCGTCCAGCTCCAGGACCCCCGCGCCCCGCCGGCCGCCTTCGACCTGGTCATCCCGCCCAAGCACGACCGGATGCGCGGCGACAACGTGTTTCCGATCCTGGGCTCCCCCCACAGGGTTACACCCGAGCGTCTGGCGGCCGACTACATGCGCTTCGAGACGCAGCTGTCGGCCCTGCCCCATCCCCGGGTCGCCGTGCTCGTCGGGGGCAAGTCCAAGGCCTTCGACATTTCGCCAGAACGGGCCGCGGCCCTGGCCCATGAGATCGAACTGCCGGTCGCCCAGGAGGGCGGGTCGGTGATGGTCACCTTTTCGCGCCGCACGCCCGAGGCCGCCAAGGCGATCCTCGCGGCCCGCCTGCGTCACCTGCCTGGCATCGTCTGGGACGGCGCCGGCGACAATCCCTATTTCGCCTTCCTGGCGGCGGCCGACTACATTCTCGCCACCGAGGAATCGACCAATTTGGCCACCGAGGCGGCGTCGACCGGCAAGCCGGTCTTCATCCTGAAGATGGAAGGCGAGAGCCTGAAGTTCCGCCTCTTCCACGAGGAGCTGGAGCGCCTGGGCGCGGCCCGGCCCTTTGGCGGCGCTTTCCATAGCTGGACCTATCCGCCCCTGGCCGAAACCGACCGCGCCGCGGGCGAAGTGCTGCGCAGGTATGACGCCCGGGCGTAGACCGGGTGGACAGGCTGCTCCAGGCGCGTTACCCGCGCCGCCGACCACAGGGACGCCTGTGGCCGAGACCCCAAGAGGTGTGACGTGAGCACGACGACCCTGGCCGCCCATCTGTCCCAGACGACCATCCCGCCGCGCCTGGCCGAACTGATCGGCGCCGTGGCCAAGGGCTGCGTGGAGATCAGCGCCCAGGTTCGCCGCGGCGCCGCCGGCCAGATCATGGGCGCCCTGGGCAGCGAGAACGTCCAGGGCGAGGTGCAGCAGAAGCTCGACGTGCTGTCCAACGACATCCTGCTGGCCCTGTGCGCGAAGGCCGAGGGCCTGAGCGCGATGGCGTCCGAAGAGATGGAGACCATCCATCCGGTGCGCGATGTGGCCCCCCAGGGGGGCTACCTGCTGCTGTTCGATCCCCTGGACGGGTCGTCCAACATCGCCGTCAACGTCTCCATCGGCACCATCTTCTCGATCCTGCCGACGCCGGCCGACAGCGCGGGCCGGGCGGTCGCTGAGGCCGACTTCCTGCAGCCGGGCCGCAATCAGGTCGCCGCCGGCTATGTGGTCTACGGGCCCCAGACCCAGATGGTCCTGACCCTGGGCGATGGCGTCTGCGCCTTCACCCTCGATCCCGACTGCGACGACTGGGTGTTGACCAATCCGGCCATGACCATTCCGGCCGAGACCAAGGAATTCGCCATCAACACGGCCAATGCCCGCCACTGGGCCGCGCCGGTCAGCCGCTATGTGGAGGAATGCCTGGCGGGCGTCGAAGGGCCGCGCGGGAAGGACTTCAATATGCGCTGGGTCGCCTCCATGGTGGCCGATGTTCACCGGGTGATGAGCCGCGGCGGCGTCTTCATGTATCCCTGGGACAAGCGCGAGCCGAACCGTCCGGGCAAGCTGCGCCTGATGTACGAGGCCAACCCCATGGCCCTGCTGGTGGAGCAGGCCGGCGGTGCGTCCTTCGACGGGGCCGGCGACACCCTGGACGCCCCCGTCACCAGCCTGCACCAGCGGGCCTCGGTGATGATGGGCTCGAAGGCGGAGATCGCCCGGCTCCGGGACTATCACGCCGTCTGAGAGACCCCTGCGCCGTCCGCGGGGGGCGACTTGTCGCAGGGGGTTTACGGTTAACAGTTGATTAGACGGCGCGCCCTAGCCTTGCCCGGTCGTTCATGCGCCGGAGCCCTGCCGTGACCACCCCGCCCCTCGTTCAGGAGCTGAAGGGCCTGCTGCCCGCGCCGCTCGTGGCCGAGACGCTGGAGACCTTCAAGGACATGCTGCGCGCCCGGGGCGCAGACGCCGAGGACGACATCGACGCCCTGGTGGACGCGCTGCGGATCTCGGACCGCGCCGCCCTGGGCGAGGTCTATGACGCCATGCGCGAGACCGACGTCTTCCGCCGCATCGTCACCGCAGAACCCCTCCGCCAGGCGGCACAGGCCATGACCGGCGCTAGATCAGAAGAGCACACGTCTGAACTCCAGTCACGTCGTAATCTCGTATGCCGTCTTCTGCTTGAAACAAAAAACACCCTCCCACATCCCTCCACGCGATGCGTCTTCTGCGCTGACCCTACTGCCATCACCGCGTCACTCGACC
>CALEOQ010000448.1 GCA_937910255.1 uncultured Caulobacteraceae bacterium
GAGGATCGTTTTTTTTGTCAAGCAGAAGACGGCATACGAGATTACGACGTGACTGGAGTTCAGACGTGTGCTCTTCCGATCTGGCCCTCGACAGCGCCAACGCTGGGCGCCTGGTCGCAAGCGCCGATCTGGTGCTGGACGGCACCGACGACTTCGCCACCCGCTTTGCGGTGAACGCCGCCTGCGTGGCCCACGGCAAGCCGCTCGTTTCCGGCGCCATCGGCCGCTGGACCGGCCAGGTCGGCGTGTTCAAAGGCCAGCCCTGCTACCGCTGCCTGGTGCCCGACATCCCGCCGGACGCCGAGACCTGCGCCGCTGTCGGCGTCATCGGGGCGCTGGCCGGCGTCATCGGCTCCATGATGGCGCTCGAAGCGATCAAGGTGATCACCGGGGCGGGGGAGGCGTTGGAGGGGCGGTTGCTGATCTATGACGGCCTAGTGGCCGAGACGCGGACGGTGCGGATTGGGGCCGATCCGGGGTGTGCGGTGTGTGGGGAGCGTCGCTGAGACTGGCGGGACCGTCTCAAGCCGGCTCCGTGGATGTCCGAAAAGGGGGTGCGGACGAGCGGCTAAATCTAGCCAATCAAAAACGGGAGAAGCGCCCACGAGAATAGTCCCGCCACGATCACCAGTTGATGCGCCGTCAGGAAGCCCTGCCCCAGCGGAGTGAGAATATCCCGGGGCATCCTGAATACGAAAATGGTCATGCGGCTGTGCTGACCCGGCGCGATCCGTGAGATGACCGCAAGCCCAAGAACGATGGAAAGCGGTATCCAACCTATGGCGCAGACGCCAAAGATCGCAGCGGCGATTTCCTTGGTCACCTGCAATCGACGCCTCCTCGCTCGCCGGCCACTGTCGCTAGACGATAATCTGCTTTCCAGCCATCCGAAAGCTGACCCGCCCGATGTCCGACATAGGTGGTTAGCGAACCTTTGATCTGATCCGAGGACGCGTCTTGCGCGGTGAGACCGCGAAAAGGCCTGCTGCCTTCCGTTCGTAGAGCATGAAGAGATGCTCCACTCGCTCGCGGTCTCCGCTGAATGGTTCGCGGCGATAAATCCGATCAACGGCGGCATCCAACGCCCTATGAGCTTTGCGCAGATCCGGGGGCATCGCGTCGGGGTCGTACAGGTCGGCGAGAGTGCTCTCGGGATAACGATCCCTAGAGGCGAGGATCGCTTTCCCAAGGTCGTCCAGCTGTGCCGCCTGCTCGGTGGTGAGAGGTGGATAAGGGAATGGATTGTAGTTGATGTTTCCCGAGTAGCTGTAGTCGCTCTTCACCCGCCCCCCAATGTATCTGCACCAGCTCATGTGCATCCGTGAAGTTAGTACGGCAAAAAGGCCGTTGGGGGCATCAGCGATGAATCGCGTTTTTCCGCTCGGTAGGGCGGGGGGCTCAAGCCAGCCGATGGGGATGTAGTCCCGAGTGATCGAGCTGACCTCAGGGACTACCAAGAAACGCTGCGTTGGTTGGCGGAAGACGTGGAACTTGAGCGGCTCATCGGCCAAGCTTTTAGCTAGTGGGCCCCCGGCGCGTCGATAGGCGCGCACCCGTTCGACGCGCTCCCGAACCATCGGCAAGCGTCTTAGTTGAGCCGGGCTTGCAGCGCCCGGGACTATTAGCCACCGCATCAACCCGTTGATGTATTCCTTCCCCCCAACAAGCGGAAAAATGATCGCGAGGGCTTCGGGCTCGTGTGCCGAGAAGTCGGCGAGCTCTTCCCGAGATAGAATGTAGTGGCCATCGTCGAGCGGCTCGACTCCCTTGCGAATGGGAGGAAGGCCGTTGATGGGCGACGAAACTTTCGTGACGACTAGGTGCGGGTCAGCAAGATTGTCGCCGGGAAATAGGTAGGGCGAGATAAACCGGTGCTCAGTTCGCTCCACGGCTCGGGTCGACCAATTGAATGTGTAAAGTTGCCGAGAACTGCTTGCATATTCGGCCTTCCGCAGGCCGAGAATGACGACATGGACGTGGGCCTTTCCCCGAGCATCTGAGCCCCATTCAAACGTGGTATGGGCGAACTCGATCTCGAGCCCGAAGTTTTGGAATAGTGCCGGCCAGAGTTGAGGAACCTGTTCGCCTTGAGTAATTGAGTTGGTGGACACAAACCCAATCTTGAGATCTTTTTCCGTGCGCTTCGCGTACTCACCAGCTTTGAGAAACCAGTATGCAACGTAGTCTAGCCGGCTGCCGCGCGCTCCGAGGTGGTCTAGTCCGCTTATCTGCGCGCTTCGCGCGTCGTCCCGCAGGGTGAAGCCGCTAAAGGGCGGGTTGCCGAAGATGTAGCTGCAATCTCCTGGAGGCAAGACGTCGGCCCAATCGACGACTAGCGCATCTCCATCAACCGGTCCGCTATGAATATGCGGGGCCGCTTTCAATGGAATCCGCGCGAACACCCGGCCGAATTCCATACTCAACCGATTGTTCATGATGTGGTCCATCATCCACATCGCAGTTTCTGCAATCCGAGCTGGGAATTCATCAATTTCGATGCCGTAAAACTGGTTCACATCAACCATTGATAGGACGCTGACATCGAGACTGAGCTGCCCGCTGGGGAACAGTGCTTTGAGAATCTCCATTTCAAGGAGTCGCAATTCCCTATAGGCAATGATCAAGAAGTTTCCGCAGCCACAAGCTGGGTCAAAGAAAGTTAGACCCGCTAGGCGCGTCTGGAATGCCTTTAGCGCATTCACTCTTCCTCGTTTCAGAGCCATTATACGGATGAAATCGGCGCGAAGGTCATCTAGAAATAGCGGTTCGATAACCTTTAGAATGTTCTGCTCGGTTGTGTAGTGAGCGCCCCTTTTTCTTCGTTCTTTCGCGTTCATGACAGACTGGAAGAGCGCGCCGAAGATAGCGGGACTGATTTTTTCCCAAGAGAACCCGCACGCCTCGATTAGGCGATCTCGCATTTCCCTGTCGAAAGCTGGTATGGGCAACGGCTCAGCAAAAAGGTCGCCATTGATGTAAGGAAATTTGGCAAGATCCTCGTCGAGGCTACTTTGCCGACGATCGACAGGCGTATTCAACACCTGAAACAGTTCGGAAAGTTTAGACCCGACGTCAGAGCCATCGGGTGCTGTCCGATCCTCGATGTAGGTTTGCAGGATACCAAGTTCGTCGAAGATTCCCGTGTCGTCGGCGAACAGACAGAAAAGCAGCCGAACTAGCCACCGCTCCAAGGGAAGCCCAATGTAGCCAGAGGCTTTAAGGGCGTCGTGAAGTTTTCCCATGAGCTCCGCCGCCACGATATTGACGGGATCCTGGTCGCGAAAGATGCGCTTTTCGACGCCGACAATGAAGCCGAAGGCCTCAACGTTAGATGCCAGGTCTTTGAGCTCAAACTTCGTCTCTTCGCGCGTGTCGAGGTCGATTAGTTCGAAACTTTGAAAATCACATAGCAGTACATAGCGAGGAAGTTCGTGGTCTTTTAGGCCTGGGAAATAATCAAGCGCCTGATTTCGGGCCAGAGCTAGCCCCCGACCGGCACTTTTTTGCTCAACAAGCAGCTTGCCCCTCCAGAAAAGGTCAATGTAACCCTGGCGAGCGCCTAGCTTTTTGACGGACTCCTCGAAAGTGGCGACCTTCCGGCGCTGCACCCCAAACAGCTCGAAAAATTCATTGTAGAATGTTTGAGTGTCCCCGCGTTCATAGTGCGCATCTGCCCATTCTCGCGAGAACGTCGCCGCTCTTGCTCGGATTTCGTTCCAGCTAAGTCGCATCGTGCCCCCGACATTTCGGCTCTGGACACTATCGGGGAGAAGGCCGCTACGCCACGTAGGTGATTAGTAGTCGCTCTCACGACTAACCCCCCAAAAACCCCTCGACCTGACGCGCCACCGCCAATCCCCTATATGCTGTACCTGCCCCGCCACAGCCCCCAGAGCCCATGCCCCCTCGTCTTAAGCCGACCCGCCTGGAATATGTCGTCGATGGGGTGCGGCTGCGGGCGCAGTTGTCGGCGGCGGCGCTGGATGCGGCGGGGGACGAGGCCGAGCAGCGCACCCGCGCGCTGGAGATCCTGAAACAGGCCCTGTTCCGCGGCCGGATGATCGCCAAGGAGCGGCTGGAGAATGGGGCCGGCGGCATCGAGACCGCGCGGCTGCTGTCCGGGGTCACCGACGAGGTGGTCACGGCGCTCTATGACTTCACCACCGTCCACATGATCCGGGCGCGCAATCCCACCGAGGGCGAGCGCCTGTGCGTGATGGCGGTGGGGGGCTATGGGCGCGGCACGCTGGCGCCCTTCTCCGACCTCGATCTGCTTTTCCTGCGGCCCTACAAGCAGACCGCCCATGTGGAGAGCGTGATCGAGTTCATGCTCTATGCCCTGTGGGATCTGGGCTTCAAGGTGGGGCACGCCTCCCGCACGGTGGATGAGTGCGTCAAGCTCGCCCGGGAAGACTTCACCATCCGCACCTCGATCCTGGAGGCCCGGCGACTGATCGGCGACG
>CALEOQ010000449.1 GCA_937910255.1 uncultured Caulobacteraceae bacterium
GGCACTCTGCCCGCACGAGGCGCGTGGCCGATCCCGCGGGCGCGCCAGGGCGGGCGGCGCGAGCCGCTTGTCGAAGCCGATGGAGACGTTGATCGCCTGCATCAGGTCGGCGGGCTTGGCCGAAAATCGGCCGCCCCACATGGCCTGGCCCTGGCCGGAGCCGTCGGCTTTCGCCATATGGACGTCGTGCTGCGGAGTCTTGGAGGCGTTGTCGGTCATATGAACGGTCAATCAGAGGCGAGACCCGGACCCAGCCTGTTCCGCTGGGCCCTCTGGGGCGTCGCCGCCTTCGGCGTCGCGGCGGTGGTCTACATCATCGTTCAGGCTTCCACCAATCCCGATGCGAACCGCGGCCTGCGCGCCTTCGCCAAGGGGGAGATGGCGGCCCTGCAGACCCCGGCCGAACCCCGTCCCGCGCCGGTGACCACGATCTATGATCCGCAAGGCGAGCCGGTCCGCCTCGGCGACTTCCGCGGCGAGGTGGTGGTGCTGAACCTCTGGGCCACCTGGTGCCCGCCCTGCGTGGCCGAAATGCCGACGCTGGCGGCCCTGGCCGCCCACTACGAAGGCCAGCCCGTCCGGGTGCTGGCCGTCAGCATCGACCGCCCCGACGATGTGGACAGGGCGCGGGCCTTCATCGGCCAGCACGCGCCGCTGGACTTCTACAGCGACCCGAACATGAAGCTCGCCTTCGACCTGGTCCCGCCGGCCCCGGGCATGCCGACCACGGTGATCTACGGCGCAGACGGCGTCGAACGGGCCCGGCTGTCCGGCGGCGCGGACTGGAGCGGCGCGGACGCCAAGGCCCTGATCGATCACGTGCTCGCCGCCGAATAGATCGCGAGGCGGGGCTTCTGAGGGGATCAGGCGCCGGTCGGCTCCCGCTCCGGCTGCACGATCCGGCGACCGTCGAAATAGGCGTAGAGGGCTGCGGCCGCGGCGATGGCGTGCGGCCCCTCGTCGGCCTCCACCATCGGCCGGACGGCGGCGCTCGCCCTGCGGAACTGGCTCTCGATGGCCTGGAAGTCGCCACACAGGGCGAGGTCCTCGTCCTCGACCTCGTAGCCCGCTGCGCTGAGGCCGCCGAGGCTTTCGCGCAGGCGGGCGATTTCCGAGGCGCCGGTCGGCGCATAGACGCCCGCCATCACCCCGAAGGCGTAGGGCGCCGGCAGGCCGGTCAGCTTCAAATCCCAGGCGATGTTCGAGGCCAGGGGATAGAGGCGCATGTCCACCATGCCCACCAGGCGGCGCGCCCCATGGGCGTGGGCCACCTCCATGGCGGCCAGGAAGGCCTCGGCCACCCGACGCCCGCCGCGGCGGTTCTTGCGATAGGCGTGGGTGGAGAAGATGCGGCTCATCTCCCAGGCCTCGGGCCCGTTCAGGGGCGGGGCGCCCTCGGCGACCATCTGGGGGAAGGCGTCGGTGAGGATGCAGCCGTCGAGGGTGGAGCGCACCCGCAGGCCAACCTCGATTTCGTCGTCGGGCCCCAGCGCCAGCAGATAGACGGCCAGATCGTCGTCGAACTGATCGACCTCGCCCCCATCGACCACTTTGAGATCTGTCCAGCCATTCTCCTCAATGAAGTGGAGGCGGCGAAGCTGGTGCATCTCCTGCAACTGGCGGGCGTAGAGATGGCGGTTCTTAGACGTCACGATATGGATCACGGCGAAGCTCCAGGGAGGAAGGTCCGCCCCAATGCTGCGCGCCTGTGACATCCGGCCCTATGGGGTGATCACCCTATGACCGGCCGGATCAGCCCCTGGCGCAGGGCCGCGGTCACCGCCTGCATGCGGGTGGAGACGTCGAGCTTGCGCTTGGCCCGCTCCACATGGTGGTTCACGGTCTTGGGCGAGATGTCGAGGATGGCCCCGATCTCCCAGTCGCTCTTGCCCAGCGCCACCCACTCCAGGCATTCGGATTCCCGGGCGGTCAGCAGACCTGGGCCGGGGCGATCGCCGGCCATTTCGTGGAGGCGGACCGCCAGGGTGGCGAACACCACCCCGACGCTTTCCAGCAGCGGACGATGGGCCAGGTCGAACCGCGAGGTGGGGCTGGCCATCCGCAGGACGATCTTCTCGCCGATCGGCCCGGGCATCTGGACGACAAAGGCGTTGGCGAGGCCCTCGGCCAGGGCGTCCTGCCACATGGTCCCGGCCGCGGCCGGCGCAGCTTCGCGGACGTCGGTCCAGGTGAAGCCGGTGCGATTGGCGGAGATCCAGTCCGAGCACGGGTCCTGCTCGATATAGCGCTCGCGCCAGTAGCGCTGGTCCCAGTCGATGAAGCCGTGCCGCGAGACGATGGTCGGCACGTCGGCCATACGAAGGCCAGACAGTCGCGTGCAGCAGTAGCGGTCGAAGCTGAAGACTTCGAGCGTACGGCGGAAGTGCGCCTCCAGCGCGCGCAAATCCCGATGCTCGGGCGCTTCCGACAGGAAGGCCCAGCTCAGGCTCTCAATAGATGGCATCGACGAGGCCCCTTCAGCCGGGACCGACTTAAGCGGGTTCGCGGTTCTTCGTCACCTGTCCCGGGGCCGGGGCGTTGGCCGGCGTCAGGATGCGCAGGAAATTGACCAGCGAGGTTCGCGCCTCAGCCGGCAACTGTTCGTAGGCGGTCAGAAGCTCCAGGGCGCCCGGCGTGCGCATGCGCGAGAGCAGGTCGAGATCGACGCTGGGTTCTTCATCGGGGGTGTCCAGCACGTCCAGCAGGTCGGTGACCCGGCAACGCAGGGCGCGGGCGATCTGAACCAGGCGGGAGAAGGAGATGCGGTTGGCGCCGTTCTCATACTTCTGAATCTGCTGGAAGCTGACGCCACATTGCTCGGCCAGCGCCTCTTGGGACATGCTGATGGTCCGGCGGCGGATGCGCACGGCCGCTCCGAGGGCGATGTCCATCGGGTCGGGGGTCTTGGTCGAGGACTCAGTCAAGCCATTCTCCTTTGTCAGACACGCCATCGCGTAGGGCGGCCAGCCAGTGGGGTCGATTGTTTCAAACCTGAGAGGTTGTCCAATCGTCTCACCACTCGCCTAGCGTGGCTAACGCAGGAGTTGCAAGAATGGTGTTCTACGAAAATGGGTAGATATTGACCCTAGGGACGTTTGGTCCTGGCGCCGCGGTCCCAAGATGGGCTCTACGCGCGCCGCAGTTGCATCTCAGACGCGTTTCCAACTGACTCAGCCGGCGTCGCCCAAGACGTTGGTTGAGCCACGGCGCGGGATCGATCGGCGCCGCGCCGCCGCAGTTAGCCGCCTCGCACGTCGCCCATAGGACGCGTCCCATTTGTTTCAACTCTGAAAGAAACAGGTCTTCCTCAGGCGTGCAACGCCCACATGCTCCGTCCGCCATGGCTCACCTCCATGCGAACAAAAGCAGAACAAACTGCTCGTGGCGACTCCGCTACGAGGGCGCCGGCCAGAAAGCGCTATTCCTGGTGGAGCCGACCTGAGCTGCGGTTCAAATTCGAGGCGAGAGGGGCGCTGATGCGGGCGATGGTCCCTCGACTGCCGATCCAGTCTCTTGATCAGAGATCGCTTGAGCCATAAGCGCCCGTTAAGCACGTTGAAACCATTACGCAAATCGTCGCATCTCAAGCGGCGCTGGTCTGGGTGTTGTGGCCCTGAACCACGCTCTGCAGGACGGCGATCAGGCGGTCGGCCTCGATGGGCTTGGGCAGGTGCAGGTCGGCGCCGGCCTCCAGGCTGGCGGCCCGGTGCTCGGGCAGGGTGTTGGCGGTCAACATGACGATGGGGGTGCGGCCACGGGCGGCGTCGGTCTCCCGGGCGCGGATCTTGCGGATGGCGGTCAGGCCGTCCATCACCGGCATCTGCATGTCCATCAGCACGATGTCGAAGGGCGCCGCCTCGAAGGCCTCACAGGCCTCCAGTCCGTTCTCGGCCAGCACCAGCTCGACATCGAACTCGGCCAGCAGCACCTCGACCACCTGCCGGTTGATCGGATGGTCATCGGCCACCAGGATTCGCAACGGCCGTTCGGTCGGCTCGACGGCTTCCGGCTGTTCGGCGGGCGCGTCGGTCAGGGGGAGGGGCAGGTCGACCCAGAAGACGGCGCCGCGCCCAGGGCCAGCGCTGTCCGCATCGATCTCGCCGCCCATCAACTCCACCAACTGCCGGCTGATGGCCAGCCCCAGGCCCATGCCGCCGAAGCGACGGCTGATGGTCGCATCGGCCTGGGCGAAGCGCTTGAAGAGATCAGCCTTGCGCGCCGGATCGAAACCCATGCCGCGGTCTTCGACTGTGAACCGCCAGCGGACGTCGTCCAGGGAGATCGGAAGAGCACACGTCTGAACTCCAGTCACGTCGTAATCTCGTATGCCGTCTTCTGCTTGAATAAAAAATAAATTATATTTTTGCCTTTTCTGCATAATGTCAGATCTCCTGCTATTTCCTTTCTACATTCGACTTTTGCTACTGCACGCTTGTCTCCTCGTCCATCCCGCCCCTCTCACCACTCCTGC
>CALEOQ010000450.1 GCA_937910255.1 uncultured Caulobacteraceae bacterium
GCGTCGAGTGACGCTGGTTAGCTAGTTAGATTGTTCGGTGTGCAGTGCCCACCTATGCAGCGGATGTTTTTTTTTTTTTAATGATACGGCGACCACCGAGATCTACACTCTTTCCCTACACGACGCTCTTCCGATCTGTCATCGTCGTCGTCCTGATTGGCCTCTACAGCATGATGAGCGGAGGCGGTCAGGCCGCCAACTCCCGCGAGATCACCTATTCCCAGCTGCTCGACCGGATCGACGCCGGTCAGGTGGACTCCGCCGTGATCCGTGGCTCGGCCGTCGAGGTGCGGGACGCCCAGGGTGAGGCCTTCACAGCCGTCACCCCCAACAACCAGGACGATCTGGTCAGCCGGCTTGAAGCTCAGAACGCCGACATTTCGGTCAAGCCGGCCGGGGGCTTCACCCTGGTGGGCTTCCTGCTGCAGTCCCTCCCCATCCTGCTGCTGATCGGGGTGTGGATCTTCTTCATGCGCCAGATGCAGGGCGGCGCCCGCGGGGCCATGGGCTTTGGCAAGTCCAAGGCCAAGATGATGACCGAGAACAAGAACCGCGTGACCTTCGACGACGTGGCCGGCGTCGACGAGGCCAAGGAAGAGCTGACCGAGATCGTCGACTTCCTGAAGGATCCGCAGAAGTTCCAGCGCCTGGGCGGCAAGATCCCCAAGGGCGCCCTGATGGTCGGCCCTCCGGGTACGGGCAAGACCCTGCTGGGCCGCGCCGTGGCCGGCGAGGCCGGGGTGCCGTTCTTCTACATCTCGGGTTCGGACTTCGTGGAGATGTTCGTCGGCGTCGGCGCCAGCCGGGTGCGCGACATGTTCGAGCAGGCCAAGAAGAACGCGCCCTGCATCATCTTCATCGACGAGATCGACGCCGTGGGCCGCCATCGTGGCGCGGGCCTGGGCGGCGGCAATGACGAGCGCGAGCAGACCCTGAACCAGCTGCTGGTGGAGATGGACGGGTTCGATCCGTCCGAAGCCATCATCGTCATCGCCTCGACCAACCGTCCCGACGTGCTGGACCCGGCCCTGCTGCGGCCCGGCCGGTTTGACCGCCAGGTGGTGGTGTCGAACCCTGACATCGGCGGGCGCGAGCGCATCCTGCGCGTCCATATGAAGAACGTGCCCCTGGCCGCCGATGTGGACGTCAAGACCGTGGCCCGCGGCACGCCGGGCTTCTCCGGCGCCGACCTGGCCAACCTGGTCAACGAGGCCGCCCTGATGGCCGCGCGCAAGAACCGCCGCATGGTCACCCAGCGCGACTTCGAAGACGCCAAGGACCGGGTCATGATGGGCGCCGAGCGCAAGTCCATGGCCATGACCGACGATGAGAAGCGCCTGACCGCCTATCACGAAGGCGGCCACGCCCTGCTGGCTCTGAACGTCCCGGCCACCGATCCGGTGCACAAGGCCACCATCATTCCCCGCGGCCGTGCGCTCGGCATGGTCATGCAGCTGCCCGAACGGGACCAGCTGTCCATGTCCTACGAGCAGATGACCTCGCGCCTGACCATCCTGATGGGCGGCCGCATGGCCGAGGAGCTGATCTTCGGCAAGGACAAGATCACCTCTGGCGCCTCGTCCGACATCGACCAGGCCACCCGCCTGGCGCGGGCCATGGTCACCAAGTGGGGCTTCTCCGACAAGCTCGGCGTGGTCTCCTATGGGGAGAACCAGGATGAGGTCTTCCTGGGCCATTCGGTGTCGCGCACCCAGAACGTCTCGGAAGAGACCGCCCGGTTGATCGACCAGGAGGTCAAGGCCCTGGTGCAGAACGCCTTCGACGAGGCTCGTCGCATCCTGACCGACAAGATCGAAGAGCTGCACACCCTGGCCAAGGCCCTGCTGGAATATGAGACCCTGTCCGGCGACGAGATCATCAATGTGATCAAGGGCGTCGCCCCCAAGCGCGAAGAGGCCGACAGCCCCCGGGCGCTTGGTCCGGCGGTGGCGGTTCCGATCTCTCCGCGCCCCGGCCCCGAACCGGCCTGACGCGAACCGGCCTGACCTGATCTGGCCCGATCTGGACCATCGCCTGGGACGGGCTTCAGCCCTGTTCCAGGCGCTTGGCGGCCTCGGCCACCACCTGGCGACCCCAGGTGGTGAGGTCGCGACGTTCGAGCTTTTCCAGGGCTGCGGCATGGGCCGTCTCGCCGAAGCGTCGGCGCAGGTACGCCGCCTCTTCTGAGGCCTCATGCTGGAGGCGCTTACGGCGCCTGAGATACCGTATCGGGTTCATCATCTTAAACGCTCTGCGCTCCCCCAAGCGTCACCGTCCCACCCGTACCCCCCTAGACCAGGGTTGTGACATGCTCGTCGCGCTCAGATTGGGCGCCTCCAGTATTTCTCCTTCGGCGCCGCAGCGATTGGCGCCGTTTTCCCTTAGGCGATAAGGGAATAGGCGATGGAAAAACTGCAACCTCGAGACGCGTGACTTGCCCATGACGAGAGCGCCGGCCCCTCGACGACCCCTGATCATGGGGGTTCTCAACCTGACGCCGGACAGCTTTTCCGACGGCGGGCGACACGCCGATCTGGCCGCCGCCCTGGCGCAGGCCGAGCGCCTGATCGCCGAGGGCGCCGACATCCTCGACATCGGCGGAGAGTCCACCCGCCCCGGCGCCGCCCCGGTGAGCGCCGACGACGAAATGGCCCGCACCCTGCCCTTGATCGCGGCCCTGCGGTCGGTCAGCGACCTCCCCTTGTCGATCGACACGATGAAGCCTCAGGTGGCCCGGGCCGCCGTGGCGGCGGGCGCGACCATCTGGAACGACGTCGCGGCCCTGCGCTACGCCCCCGAGGCCTGCGACGTGGCCGCGGAGCTGGGCTGCCAGGTGGTGCTGATGCACATGCAGGGCGAGCCGGCCACCATGCAGGCGGCCCCGCACTATGATGACGTCACGGCCGAGGTCTGCGCCTTCCTGGAGGAGCGCGCGCAGGCCGCCCTGGCGGCGGGCGTGGCGCGGGACAAGATCTGGCTCGATCCGGGCATCGGCTTTGGCAAGACGCTGGACCACAACCTCGCCCTGCTGGCCCATCTGGACGCCGTGCTCGCCCTGGGCTTTCCCGTCCTGCTGGGCGCCAGCCGCAAGCGGTTCATCGCCGCCCTGCACCCGGCCGCAGAGGCCCCCGACGCCCGGGCAGATCGGAAGAGCACACGTCTGAACTCCAGTCACGTCGTAACCTCGTATCCCGTCTCCTGCTTGAAAAAAAACACCCCCCCCCCCCCCTCCACCCCCCACACTCCTCCCCCTCCTCCTCCACCCTC
>CALEOQ010000451.1 GCA_937910255.1 uncultured Caulobacteraceae bacterium
GACCGCGCTCGGAGCCGGGGGTGTGGGGGCTGCGCCGTCCTGATGGCGTGCCTGGGCCGGGTGGGCGCGCGCATGCCGAGCCAGTCAGCGCCAGCATCGGCGGGCTTGGTCGAGGGGCTGGCGACGGCTGCGGACCCGATTTGGCGAACCCGCCTGATCTGGATCGGCCTGGCCGCTATTCCGTCCAGCCTGATGCTCGGGGTCACCACCCACATCACCACCGATGTGGCCTCCGCGCCCTTCATCTGGGTCGTGCCGCTCGCCCTCTATCTGCTGACCTTTGTCATCGCCTTCCAGGACCGGCCGCTCATTTCCCGGGACGTCGCTCTTGTGGTCCATGCCGCGGCCCTGGCGGCCTGCGCCGTCGTCCTGCCGTTTCACACCACCAACCTGGTGCTCCTGCTGGCCATCCATCTGGCGGCCTTCTTCTTCACCGCCCTGGTCTGCCATCAGGCCCTGGTGGCGCGACGCCCGCCGCCGGCGCGGCTCACGGAATTCTATCTCTGCCTCTCCATCGGCGGCGTTCTGGGTGGGGCGTTCAACGCCTTCCTGGCCCCGGTGATCTTCACCAATGTCTGGGAATATCCCCTGGTCCTGGCCCTGGGCGTCCTGGCGCGACCCTGGGACATGGCGACGGACAAGCCCTGGCGCTGGGGCCTCTTCGCCATCGCCGTCGTTGCGGTCATCGTCGCCCCGGTGCTGGCCGGCCTCTACGCGGGGAGTGAGTCTGTCGTCCGCATCCTGCTGGGGGTCGTGGTGGTCGCCGCCTTCCTCATCCGGCGAAGCACGGTGCTGTTCCTGGCGGTCATCGTCATGCTGCTGATCTCCGCCCAGATGGTCGGCGACCGGGTCGATGTGCGGCAGCAATGGCGCAGCTTCTTCGGCGTGGCGCGCCAGTCGGTCATGCCGGTGGAGGCCCTGGGCGGCGAGGTCCGGATGCTGGCCCATGGCACAACGCTGCACGGCGCCCAGGCCACGTCGCCGGAACATCGCTGCCGTCCCATCGTCTACTATGCGCCCGAGACGCCCATCGGCCAGGTGTTCGCCGCCAGGCGCGCGGAGAAGGCCAGCCTGACCATCGGCGCGGTCGGTCTGGGGACCGGAACGGTGGCGGCCTATGTGCGGGCCGAAGACCAGATGACCTTCTTCGAGATCGATCCGATGATGGTCGCCATCGCCACCGACCCGGCCTATTTCAGCTACACAAGCGATTGCGCCCAGGGGCCGGTCGACTATGTGATCGGCGACGCCCGCCTGACGCTGCAGGACCAGCCGGAGGGCCGGTTCGACCTGTTGCTGCTTGACGCCTTCTCTTCGGACGCCGTGCCCGCCCACCTGCTGACC
>CALEOQ010000452.1 GCA_937910255.1 uncultured Caulobacteraceae bacterium
GCGCGGGGACGCAGGGGCCTGTGGACGCAGGACGGCGTCGCCCACGAGGGCAAGTTCTGTGCCATGCAGGACGCCCGTTCCGAGACCAACCGCCTGTCCCGGCCTCGCCCCGACGTGGTCTGCGCGGGCCCGTGCGACCGCGGCTGGCGGTTCTCGGGGTGCGAATCCGACATCTGCTTCATCGGAGGCCGCACGCCCGAAGAGCGCCGCGACAACAGCCTGCGGGCCAAGAAGGTGGCCCAGGACCTCGGCAAGTCGATCAAGACCTACGCCATGTGCACCATCGTCCACGGCGAAACCGACGCGAAGGCCGAGGCCCTGGTCGAGCATTACAAGACCGGCACCGACATGGGCGCCATCCTGGAGATGCTGCGCAGCTGGGGCGTGCCGGCCGACAAGCTGGACGTGGTGGCCAAGCAGCAGGGCGCCTTCATGACCCACACCGCCGTCGGCTCGCCGGCGACCTGCGCCGAGCAGGTCCAGGAGTTCGTGGAGTTCGCCCAGCTCGATGGTCTGATGCTGATCTTCCCCGACTATGTGGAAGGCCTGAAGATGTTCGGCGCCGAGATCCTGCCGGGCCTGCGTTCGGCCTTCGCATGACCGCGCAAGCCTCGCCGGCGCCGGCCTCCGACGGGCTGGCCGCCTGGATCACGCCGGCTCGCACGGCCCTGGTGATCATCGACATGCAGGTGGATTTCGCCGCGCCAGACGGCCGCCTGGGTCAATGGGGCGTGGATCTGTCCACCGTGCCGCCGGCCCTGGAAAAGGCTGAGGCCCTGGCGGCGGCGGCCCGTAAGGTCGGAGCCCCGGTGGTCTTTGTCGGGCTCTTCACCCGGCCGGAGACCGACTCCTTCTCCTGGCGCGAACGGATGCGCCGGCGCGGCGGCGACCCAGACTCCGACTCCGGCCTCTGTCGGGCCGGCGAGGTGGGTTCGGACTGGTATGGCCCCAAGCCGCTACCGGGCGAGCGGGTGGTGGAGAAGGCCCGCTATTCCGGCTTCCACGACGCGCCGCTCGATGCGGTGCTGAAGGGGCTGGGGGTCGACACCCTGGTGGTGGCCGGCCTGACCACCGAATGCTGCGTGGACTGCACGGTCCGCGACGCCTTCCACCTGGACTATCATGTCTTCGTCGCGTCTGACGCCTGCGCCGCCTACGAGGCCGAGGTGCACGAGGCGTCGCTGAAGGCCCTGGAACTCAACTGCGCAATCCTGGTCGACACCGACCAGGTGATCACCGCCTGGGAGGAGGCCGCGTAATGGCCGATGGATTTCAACTGCCCGGCGCCCAGGCGCCCTACGCCGTCACCGACGCCGACCGCGCGGCCATCGCCGCGGCGATCAGCGAGACCGAGATCGTCGAGCTGGCCCTGGCGCTCGGCAATATCCCCAGCCCCGCCGGCCACGAGTTCGCCGCCGGCGAGTTCGTCCATGACTGGATGAAGGCGGAGGGTTTCGTCCCCCGCCGGGTCGGCGCCACGCCGGAACGCAACAACATCATCGGAACCTATGGCGGATCCGGCGAGGGCAAGAACCTGCTGTTCACCGCCCACCTGGACACCGAGGCCCCCACCTGGGACCCCGATCTCGACGCCTACAAGTACCGCGCCGAGACCCTGGACAATCCGGAGTGGGAGAAGTGCTGGCTGGAGGACGGCGTCCTCTATGGCTATCCCATCGCCAACGACCGGGGGCCGATGAGCTGCTTCCTGATCGCGGCCAAGGCCCTGAAGACCGCCGGCTATGACCTGGCCGGCAAGCTCTATCTGACCGCCTGCCCGGGCGAAATCGGCCCCGAGCCCATCGAGGAGCACAAGGGGGTCAACTATCTGGGCAAGGATATCGGCGCCCATTACCTGTTCCACCACGGCGGCGTCGCGCCGGACTACGCCATCGCCGCCGAGGGCTGCGACTTTGGCCTCACCTGGGTCGGCTGCGGCTATGCTGTGTTCCGCATCCGGCTCTGGGGGGAGGGCGTCTTCACCCCGCTGCTGACCCAGCCGGAGAAGTCGAGCGACCACCCCAATCCGATCTATCGCCTGGGCGCGCTGACCGACGCCATCCACCAATGGAGCCGCCAGTACGAGGCCGACAGCGCCTATGAGAGCGCCGGCGGCGTGGCCCTGCCCAAGGCGCAGATCGCCGCGGTGCGCGGCGGCATTCCCTACGCCTTCGGGGCCGGGACCGAGCTGGTCAATCTCTATCTGGAGGTGGGCCTCAACCCCCGCCAGAAGATCGCCGAGGTGCAGCATTCCCTGGAGCGCATGGTCCGCGCCGCAGGCCTGGGCGAGGTGGAGATCGAGCCCATGGTGGTCCGCCACGGCTTCGAGGCCGACGCGGGCGAGGTCGCGCCCCTGGTGGGCGCCGTCGACGCCGCCACCCGCCTGTCGCTGGGCCATCCGGTCCAGCGCGCCGCGCCGGTCTATTCCAGCATGTGGCGCGACCAGAACGTCTTCAACATGCACCGCATCCCGGCCATCACCACCGGCTTCAAGCGCTGGCGCCCCAGCCCCAAGGACCTCACCGACAGCGCGCTGGTTTATGCGCTGACGGCGCTGGCCATCTGCGGCAGGGCCGAGACCGGGGAGGCTGCGAGCCGCCGCGCGCCGGTCTATGGCGACAACCCGTTCGGGAACGACGGATGAGGGGGACGTCTGTGTTCGGCGATCTGGAAGTTTCCCAGCCCCTCGACCCGATGGTCTGGCGCAACACCATGGGCAGCTTCGCCAGCGGCGTGGTCATCGTCACCACGACGGACGAGGAGGACCGCCCCGTGGGCACGACGGTCAGCGCCTTCTCCTCGGTGTCGCTGGATCCGCCGCTGCTGCTGGTCTGCCTGGACCACAAGAGCCGGACCCGCGCCGCTGTGCGCCGCTCTGGCCATTTCTGCATCAACATCCTGTCGGCCGGGCAGGGGGATCTGGCCCGCCTGTTCGCCGGACCCGGCGCCACCGACCGCTTCGCCGAGGTGGAGATCACGCCAGGAACCCTGGGCGCGCCGATGATCGCCGGCGCCCTGGCCAGCATCGACTGCCGGCTGCACTCGCTGCACGCGGCCGGCGACCACGACATCCTGATCGGCCGGGGCCTGAACATCGAGGCGGCCCCCGGCGATCCCCTCATCTACTGCCAGGGCCGCTTCCTGGGCTCCGAGGACTAAGAAGGTCAAAGACCATGGGATACGAAGTTCTGGACGTGAAGCCGATGACCCGCCGGATCGGCGCCGAGGTGTTCGGGCTCGATCTCGGCAAGCCGCTCAGCAACCGACAGACCGCCGAGCTGCGCGAGGCCCTGGCCAATCACCAGGTGCTGTTCTTCCGCGACCAGGAGATGGACCACGACGCCCACAAGGCCGTCGGCCGCCTGTTCGGCGAACTGGCCATCCACTCGGCCATTCCCGGCATCGAGGGCCATCCGGAGATCGTCGCCATCCACGCCGATGCCGACTCCAAGTTCGTGGCCGGCGAGAACTGGCACTCCGACCTGACCTGCGATCCCGAGCCGCCCCTGGGCTCGATCCTCTACATGCCGGTGGTGCCCGAGAGTGGCGGCGACACGGTCTTCGCCTCGATGTATGCGGCCTATGACACCCTGTCGGACCGCATGAAGGTCTATCTGGAGGGGCTGCGCGCCGTCCACGACGCCAACCCGGTCTATCAGAAGCTGTTTCCGGACCTGGACCGGAAGTACAACCGCTCGGTCCATCCGGTGGTCCGCACCCATCCGGTGACGGGCAAGAAGCTGATCTTCGTCAACCCGTCCTACACCACCCACATCGAGGGCATGCCCGAGGACGAGAGCGCGGCTATCCTGGGCTTCCTCTACGTCCACTGCATGAACCCCAACTACCAGGTCCGTTTCCGCTGGCGGGCCAACTCGGTCGCCTTTTGGGACAACCGCTGCACCTGGCACCAGGCCATCTGGGACTACTTCCCCGACACGCGGTCAGGGTTCCGAGTGACGGTGGCGGGGGATAAGCCGTTTTGAGGACCCTTCTGCGCACTTGACGATGGCGGAGCGCAGGATGAAAATCCTGGATTATCACCGCGCCTCGCGGTGAGCCGCGGTACCGCCGTGGTGAAATGAACCCTCTCGGCTTCTCGCCGAGCGGACATTTCACTGCGGGGCGTCTCACATGGGAGACGCCGATGCCGCAGACCCTTATCCAAGCTCAATGGGATGAATTCAGCCAACGAGGCGTCCTGCGCTTCGATCAGTTCTTTCCGGCACATGCTATCGAGTTGATGCGCGACCGGCTTTGGGCGGACCTTGAGCGCCGCTATCAGGCGCAGCGGGATCGGCCGGGAAGCTGGTCGGTCCCCATGCCTGCACAGTTTCAGGCGCTCAGGCGCTCTGGGGCCTTCGAGCCGTTGGCGACACCAGGGCTCATGACTCTGGCAGACGCGATGTTGGGGGTCGGTGAGTGGGACAAGCCTCAGCACTGGGGTGTGCCTTTGGTGACTTTTCCGACCCTTCACCCGGTCCTGGCGCGCCCACCTTGGCATCTCGACCTTGGCTTTCAGGAGAGGCTTAGTCCGCTATCGACGTTGAGGGTGTTCACCTTCCTTGAGCCCGCGCTGCCTGGCGGCGGGGGAACCCTCTACGTCGCCGGGTCACACAAGTTTGCGCTGGAGCAGGAGCAAGGGGCGCCTCGGGCTCTCCGTTCCGCGGAGATCAAGCATGGTCTCCGCGAGCACGAGTGGTTCGCCAACCTGCTCGATGCACGAACAACGGAGGTATCGAGCTTAATCAAGACCGAGGTCGTTGTGGGACGGCATGCGGTCTCTGTGGAAGAAATGACGGGATCTCCAGGCGACCTCATCCTGATGCACCCCGGAATTCTGCACGCCATAGGCCATAACCATCTAGCGCGTCCGAGGTTGATGCTGACAGAGACCATTCGGCGGCGAGTCTTGAATTGATCAGAGGCCGGCCCAGTCGCCGATCTCGGTGGTTATCTGGCCCATCTTGCGCATGGCGCTTCAGGGCTGAAGACAACGGTGCGGCGGATCACTTGCGATCCTTCGACCGGTCCTCGTGCCGCGCATGGATGTCTGAGAAGACCGACGCCGAAGACAACGCCCGGCCTGGGTCCTCTCGCATGGCGTCGTAGGTGGGGGCGACCTCTTCTCGGAGCCAGCGGCTGATGGCTTCGTCGCGTTCCTTCAGGGCGCGAAGGCCGGCGCGGACGACCTCGCTGGCCGAGGCATAGTCGCCGGAGCTGACCTTGGCGTCGATGAAGGCCGCTTGGTCCTGGGGCAGGCTGATGGTTCGCTTCTCGATCATGGGACGGGCCTCGCTTTGATGCGACCTTACCACGCGGTATGACGGTTTCATACCAGCAGGCCCGCCACGGTCCCGCCACATAGCCAGTTGAGCCTGACCCCGAATGCAAACTGGGGGTTGCGATGTGGCTTGTTCCGTTTGTCCTGGCGACGGTCGTCGCCCAGGCGCCGCCCCCGCCGGAGCCCGCCGACCCCCAGCCGCAGCCTTCGGTGAGCCTTGAGGCGCCGAAGCCGGTGGAGGAGCTGATCGTGATCGCCCCGCCGCGGCAGGAGGAAGATCCGCCTGTCTATGGCGTGCTGACCGGACGTGGCGCGCGGGAGTTTGAAGCCCAAGCCGCCCTCAAGGCGCAGAAGCGGCGCTACCGCGACACGGGTTTGTTGAGCGACTATCCTGGCCTTCGCTGCGCGGTGTTCAATCGCTGTTGAGCCAGGCTGCGCAGCGGCGTTTGGCCAGGGGGCCTCACATGCAGACCGACCTTCTGGCGCGCTATGACGCCGAGATGCGGCGGGACCCGCCGCTGACGGAGGGGCTGGAGGCGACCCGGGTCGGGGGCCTTGTCCGGCTCAGCGGGCCCTACAACTGCATCGTCTATTCGGACCTGTCTGACGCCGATGCGGAGGCGCAGGTGGCGGCCGAGGTCGCCCATCTGCGCACGGCCGGCGGGGAACTGGAGTGGAAGGTCCACGGGCACGATCGGCCAGGCGACCTGCCGCGCATCCTGGAGCGCCACGGCTTTGTCCCCGAGCCCATGGAGACCCTGCTGGTTCGCGCCCTGGACGAGACCTTTCCGCCGGTTTCGGCGGACCCGGACCTGTCGATCAGGACGATGACGACGGCTGGCGACATCGACGATTTCTTGCGCGCCGTGGAAGCGGCCTTCGGCCACCCGTTTCGCCATGACGGGGCGCAGCTTCTGGATGACATCCGTGCCGGCGTGGCCGCAGCGCATGTGGCCTATGTGGGCGGCGCGCCTGTGGCGGCGGGCCGGCTGGAGATGCCGCCGGGCCGCAGCTTCGCCGGTCTCTATACGGGCGGGGTGGCGCCGGCCTTTCGCGGCCGCGGCCTCTACCGCGCCCTGGTGCAGAGCCGGGCGCGGGCGGCCGCCGTCCGCGGCTTGTCCTTTCGTGTGACCCCGCCTCTGGGTGGCATGCGCTCGCTCCCGGCAATGCCCGGGCTTGCCC
>CALEOQ010000453.1 GCA_937910255.1 uncultured Caulobacteraceae bacterium
GGGCGGGGAGCCGGCGCCCGGCGGGCCGGCGGAGTGGCCCGGCCCCGCCTGGCGACGCCGTTCATCTGCCTGGGCCTGGCGCTCACCTTGGTCAGCCGGATCGTGGTCGGCTACATGCAACCCTATAGCCGCTACGCCTATCGGGCGGTGATGCATGCGGCGGCCAACGCCGGCTGGAACGGCGAACTGCAGGCTGGCGCCTTTGTCACCGAAGACCGCCTGATCATGACCGCCGACCGGGCCGATCCCCAGGGGCAGAGCCTGGAGGGCCTGTTCATCCGACGCCTGACGCCGACGGGTCGGGAAGAGGTGATCACCGCCACCACGGCCGACCTGCAGGTGTCCCAGGATCGGCTGAACGTGACCCTCAACCTTCAGAACGGCCGGCGCATCCTGGAGGGGGCGGACGGGGTCTATGACATCCTGGACTTCGACAGCTTCAGCACGACCGCGCCCTTGGCCGGCGCCACCGAACTGCTGCGCGCCCGCGGCGGCGATGAGCGAGAGCTGACCCTGGGCGAATTGGCCAGTCTGGCGGCGTCCGGCGACAGCGTCCTGCCGCGCAGCACCCTGCGCTCGGAGCTCTATGGCCGGTTGGCGCGGGCGGCCTTCCTGCCCTTCCTGCCGCTGATCGCCTTCCCCCTGGGCCTGGCCACCAAGCGGGGACGGCGTACGCCGGGCCTGGTCTTCGCCGGCATATTGCTGCTGGCCTTCCAGCACGCCCTGCAACTTGGCCAATCCCTGGCTGAGAGCGGGGTGGTCCCGGCCTTCTTCGGTATCTGGACGCCCTTCGTCCTCTTCACCGGGTTTGGCGTCTGGATGTTCATGGGCAGCCGGAACAGGCCAGGCGAGACGCCCATCAGCCGGTTGATCGGGACGGCCGGCGACCGGATCACCCGGGCCATGGCCGCCCGGGACGCGCGGGTTCAGGCCTCGTGAAGCTCTACGCTTACATCCTGTCGATCGTCGGCACGCGCATCCTGGCCGCCGCCGCCATTCTGCTGGGCATCCTGCAGGTGCTGGAACTGCTGGACGCCACCCCGGAAATCCTCGAGCGCGGCCTGGGCCTGGGCGGCGTCGCCTATCACGCCCTGCTGCGCCTGCCGCGCATGCTGGAGCAGGCCGCCCCCCTCGCCGTCCTGGCCGGGGGCCTCTTCGCCTTCGGCCAGCTGGCCCGAGAGCAGGCGGTCACGGCCATGCGCGCCTCCGGGGTGTCGGTCTACCGGTTGCTGGGGGTGTCGCTGCTGGCGGCGGCGGGCGTGATGTTGGTCGACCTGATGGCGCTGGAAGTCGTCGCGCCCCGCACCGACCTCGCCCTGGCCAACTGGTGGCGGGCCACAGCCGCCGAGGCCGACCGCGCCGAGCCTGGCCTTCGGGCCTTCCGGTCTGGAGATGAACTTGTGGTGGCGCGGGCGAGCGACGAGCAAGGACATCGCCTGGACGAGGTGCGCATCTATCGGCGCGATGGCCAAGGCCAGGTCAATGAGCGCATCGCCGCCCCCTCGGCCACCTATGGCGCCGAAGGCTGGCGGCTGAACGAGCCCAGCCTTGTCCGGTTCACCGAGCAGGAGGTCATGGCGTCCTCGGCCGAGGCTTTGATCTGGCCCACGCCCCTGCGGCCCGCCGACGTCCGTGCCCTGCTCTTCAGCGACCAGGCGCCCAGCGGCGCCACCGCCCGTCGCGCCCTGGGGGGAGTCGGCTCGGAGCGGCCGGAGAGCTATTACGCTGTGCGGGTGCATCGGACCCTGGCCGAACCTATCGCGGTGCTCGTCATGCTGCTGCTGGCCGCGCCCGTGGCGCTGGCCAATTTTCGCACGACTCAAGGGGCCGTACTGTCGGCCGCCGCCCTGGCCGCCGGCCTGACCTTCCTGGTGCTCGACGGCCTGCTGACCGCCCTGGGCGAAGGCGGCGCCCTTTCGCCGCTACTGGCGGCCTGGACCGCGCCAGCGGTGTTCGCGGCCATGGCCGCCACCGTGCTTCTCAGAATGGAAGGCTGAACGTGAGCGTCGCCGCCGCCCCCGAGTCCCTGGTCGTCCGGGAGGTCGTGTCCAAGGCCGACATGCGCCGCTTCATCGCCGTGCCCATGCGCCTGAACGCTGATGACCCGGCCTGGATCGCGCCTTTGATCAGCGAGCGCCTGGCGGCCTTCAGCCCGGCCGGCAATCCCTTCTTCGAGCATGCCGAGGTCTGTTTCTGGATCGCCTCGCGAGGCGGCCGCGACGTGGGGCGCATCAGCGCCCAGATCGACCGCCTGGCGCCCCAGGACCCTGGGCGACCCGCCGGCCATTTCGGCCTGATCGCCGGGGAGGACGATCGCGAGGTGTTCGAGGGCCTGTTCGCCGCCGCCGAGGCCTGGCTGAAGGCGCGGGGCTGCAAGGTGGCGCTCGGCCCCTTCAACCTGTCGGTCAATGAGGAGGTCGGCCTGCTGGTGGACGGCTTCGACACGCCGCCCATGGTGCTGATGGGGCACGACCAGCCCCATGTCGGCGGACGCATCGAGGCCCAGGGCTACGGCAAGGCCAAGGACGTCTACGCCTATCTGTGCCAGATGAGCGACGACATCCCGGCCCACATCCTGCGCCGGGTGCGCCGCGGGCCGGCCGCCGGCGTCACCCTGCGAATGCTCGACATGAGCCGCTATGACGCCGAGGTCACCGCCATGACCGAGGTGCTGAACGACGCCTGGAGCGGCAACTGGGGTTTCACGCCCACGACCGAGGCCGAGACCGCACAGCTGGGCAAGTCCCTGCGGGCGGTGATCGAGCCGAAGATGATCTGGTTCGCCGAGATCGACGGCGAGACCGCGGGCTTCGTCGTCCTGCTGCCCAACGTGAATGAAGCCATCGCCGACCTGGGCGGACGTCTGTTTCCCTTCGGCTGGGCCAAGCTGCTCTGGCGGCTCAAGGTCGCGCGGGTGAAGTCGGTCCGCATTCCGCTGATGGGGGTCAAGCGCAAGTTCGCCGACACGCTCAGGGGGCAGATGCTGCCCTTCCAGTTGATGGACGCCGGCGCCACCCAGGCCCGCGCCCTGGGCTACCAGACCTATGAGCTGTCCTGGATCCTGGAGGACAATGCGCCGATGAACCGCATCTGTGTGGCCCTCGGCGGCCGGATCTACAAGACCTACCGCATCTATCAGAAGGACCTGGCGTGACGGCGTTTCGCGCCCTGGTCCTGGCCGGCTCCCGCCCTGAAATCGACCCCCTGCTGGCCTATGCGGGCGTGGCCCACAAGAGCTTGATCACCCTGCAGGATCAGACCCTGCTGGCGCGGGTTGTTGAGGCCCTCACCGCCGCGGGAGCAACCTCCATCGGCGTCTGCACGTCGCACCCGGCCGTGGTCGAGGCCGTCGGCCAGTTCGTCACCTCAGCCAGGCTGGAGATCATCCCGGCCGCCGACAGCCCGAGCCTGAGCGTGGCCCAGGCCGCGCAGGCCATGGGGTTTCCCCTGTTGGTGACGACGGCCGACCACGCCCTGCTGCAGCCAGCGTGGGTGCGCGAGTTCCTGGCCAGCGTCCCGGCTGACGCCGACATCGCCGCGCTGCTCGCGCCCGAGGCGCTTGTTCAGGCCGCGGCGCCGGCGGGGAAGCGAACCTATCTCGCCTTCCGCGACGGCCGGTTTTCCGGCTGCAACCTGTTCTATCTACGATCTGAAGCGGCCCTCGGCGCCGTGACCCTCTGGCGACAGGTGGAGGCGCGCCGCAAGCAGCCCTGGAAGATCGCCGCCCTGTTGGGGCCTGGCATGCTGCTGGCCTATCTCACAGGCCGCCTGAGCCTGGACCAGGCGCTCGCACGTCTAGGGCGCAAGGCCGGCGTCCGGGCCCGGGCCGTTCGCACCCGCCACGGGCTGGCGGCGGTGGACGTGGACAAGCCCGCTGACCTGGATCTGGCGCGTCGCCTGACGGCGCCGGAGTCCGCGCTCTAGACGGCGACCTTGAGCTGGGTCCAGGCCTTGGTCAGGGCCAGGTTGCGCGGCACGTCTTCGGGAAAGTCCATCTCGGCCCAGTCCAGGCCCTCGATGGAGGCCACCGCCACGGCGCCAGCATCGGCCGCCAACTCATTGATGACGCTCAGATACCAGCGCTTCAGGCCCTCAGGCGTCCGCAGCGCCCGCTCAACCGCCTCGACGAAAGCCGCCGCGCCCTCGGCGGAGAACCGCAGGAAGCCGATGGATTCGGCGTCGAAGGCCGGAATGGTCTTGCCGATGGCGCGCAACTGGTCGCCTTCGGTCAGCACCTTCATGTCGTCGGCGTCATAGGCGCTCTTGCGATCAATGGTCACGGTCACCGGCGCCGGCGAGGCGGCCAGCAGGCCCTGGGCGATGGCCGGTTCGAACAGGGTGTCGCCGTTCAGCAGCAGGAAGGGTCCGCTCATCTCGCCGCGGGCGAGCCAGCAGGTCGCGAGATTGTCGGTCACCCCATAGAAGGGATTGTACAGGGTCCGCACCGCCATGCCAGGCAGGTCCAGCCCGGCGATCTCGGCCTCGACCAGGTCGGCGCCGAAGCCGGTCACCACCACGACGTCGGAAATGCCCACCGCGTGGAGGTGGAGCAACTGCCAGTGCAGCACGCTGCGCCCGGACAGGTCGATCAGGCACTTGGGCCGGCTGTCGGTCAGCGGCGAAAGCCGCCGGCCCTGTCCCGCGCTCAGCACAATGGCCTTGCGGGTTTCGTTCATCACCACGATCGCTCTTGTCCCAAATGCCCAGCCGACTCCACCCATGTAACAGGCCGGACGGCCGGGCGCATCAGGGGGGCGTCCACCAAAATCGCCGCAGCCTGGCGGCCTGCGTCGCCGGTGAGCGATCATCCGCCGTCGGTGTGAATCTGGCGCCCAGCCGCCCCGGCCCAGGGGCTTGCCTTCGAGCATAATTCGATAATATTGGAACTATGGAATCTGAATCGGCGATCTTGGCCCTGGCCGCTCTTGCCCAGCCCACCCGGCTGGAGGTCTTCCGCCTGCTGGTGCGGCATGAGCCCGAGGGCCGGCCGGCGGGAGCGATCGCCGAGGCGGTGGGCGTCCCCGCCAACACCCTGTCGTCCCACCTCGCCGTCCTGGCCCGCGCGGGCCTGGTGACATCTGAGCGGCGCAGCCGTTCGATCATTTACCGCGCCGACCTGGAAGGCCTGAGGGCCGTGGTCCTGTTCCTGCTGAAAGACTGCTGCGGCGGTCGCGCCGATATCTGCGCGCCGCTGCTGGCCGAACTAGCCCCCTGCTGCGACTGAGGCGCCCATGGACATCGTGATTTATCACAACCCCGAATGCGGAACGTCTCGCAACGTCCTGGACCTCATCCGCCATGTGGGCATCGAGCCGCATGTGGTGGAATATCTGAAGACTCCGCCCAGCCGCGCGCTCGTCGCCCAGCTTGTCGCCCGGATGGGGGTGGGCGTCCGCGATGTCCTGCGGGAAAAGGGCACGCCCTATGCCGAGCTTGGCCTTGACGATCCCAGCCTGAGCGACGACGCCCTGCTGGATGCGATCGAGGCCCATCCGATCCTGATGAACCGTCCGATCGTGGTCAGCCCGACCGGCGTGAGGCTGTGCCGCCCCTCTGAGGCCGTACTCGACCTGCTGCCGGCCGAGGGGCTGCAGCCCTTCACCAAAGAGGACGGCGAAGTGGTGGTCGACTCTGCTGGCCGGCGGGTGCGCTGATGGCTGATGTCGCGACGCAGGCCTCTCCGCGGCGCCTCTCCTTCCTGGACCGTTGGCTGACCCTCTGGATCTTCGTCGCCATGGGGCTGGGGGTTCTGCTCGGGACGGTCGTGCCGGGTCTGCCGGCCTGGCTCGATAGCCTGTCGGTGGGCTCCACCAACATCCCCATCGCCATCGGCCTGATCCTGATGATGTATCCGCCGCTGGCGCGGGTGAAGTACGAGGAACTGCCCCGGGTCTTCGCCGACAAGCGAGTCCTGGCCCTGTCGCTGTTGCAGAACTGGGTGCTCGGCCCGGTCCTGATGTTCGCCCTGGCCGTCATCTTCCTGCGCGACCAGCCGGAATACATGACCGGCGTCATCCTGATCGGCCTGGCCCGCTGCATCGCCATGGTGCTGGTCTGGAACCAGCTGGCCCGGGGCGACAACCAGTATGTGGCGGCCCTGGTGGCCTTCAACTCGGTCTTCCAGATCCTGTTCTTCAGCCTCTATGCGTGGTTTTTCCTGACCGTGCTGCCGCCCCTCTTCGGCCTGGAGGGCAGCGTGGTGGCGGTCAGCTTCTGGACCATAGCCGGCGCGGTGCTGATCTATCTGGGCCTGCCCTTCCTGGCCGGTTTCCTGACCCGCCGGGTGCTGGTCCGGGCCCGCGGCGCCGAATGGTACGAGACCCGGTTCCTGCCCAGGATCGCGCCCCTGACCCTGGCGGCGCTGCTGTTCACCATCCTGGCCATGTTCAGCCTCCAGGGCGGCGCTGTGGTCTCCCTTCCCCCCCGCCCCCTGCGCACCCCCCCCCCCCCTGCCCTCCACTCCCCCCCCCCCTCCACCGCC
>CALEOQ010000454.1 GCA_937910255.1 uncultured Caulobacteraceae bacterium
GCGCTGCCGCGTGCTGCGCTCTCTCTGTCACTGAGTATACTATACGGCCTACCTTTTCATTCTCTGTCCTTTCGTTTTTTTTTTTTTTCAAGCAGAAGACGGCATACGAGATTCCGACGTGACTGGAGTTCAGACGTGTGCTCTTCCGATCTGCGCGCGGTTCGCCGCGGGCCTGCCGCCGATGGCCAAGGCCTTCTATGAGGACGCCGCCGCCGAGGGTGACGAGGCCCTGGGCCGGGCGGTGTTCACCGACCGGGTGTTCGGGTCGCCGGCCCGCTGGGTCGCCGGCCAGGCCGCCGACGGGGCGCCGGTCTTCCTCTATCACTTCTCCTATGTGGGCGACCGCTACCGGCAGGTGCTGGACCGCGCCCACCATGCGGCCGAGATCCAGTACGTGTTCGAATACTGGGGCCGGCGGACCCCCGACAGCGTGGTCAGCGACGAGGACCGGGCCATGGCCAGCCTCATGCATGGCTGCTGGGTCGCCTTCGCCCGCTCAGGCGCCCCGGCCTGCGAGGACCAGGCCTGGCCGGCCTATGATGCGGCGTCGGACCAGCTCCTGGAGTTCGGGTCCGACACCGGCGTGCGCCAGGGCTTCGCCAAGCGCCAGCTGGACGCCGTCGAACAGTTCGCCCTGCCGACGCTGGATCTGCCGGCGCAGTAGGCGAGACCCTCTCGACCGTCACCCTCTTCCCGTCACCCTCGGGCTCGTCCCGAGGGTCCCTGTCGAGGGCGGGCGCGGGCGTCGCGAGGGATCCTGGGCACAAGGCCCAGGATGACGGGTGGTGGGGGTGGAGATGAGTCCCTTCTTCCTGACTCACCACCCTCCGAACGAATCACCGGCCAAGGCGTTGAGGAGACTTAAAGAAAAGCCGGAGAACGACCCATGGCCGCCCGTCCCACCTGGCAGGGCTATCTGCGCCTGTCCCTCGTGAGCTGTCCTGTGGCGCTCTACACCGCCACCAGCCGGGCCGGGGATGTCAGCTTCAACATGCTGCACAAGGACACCCACAACCGCATCCGCATGATCCCCACCGATCCCGACAGCGGGCCAGTGGACCGGGCCGATATCGTCAAGGGCTATGAGATCGAGAAGGGCCGCTATGTGGTCCTGACCCAGGACGAGATCAACAACGTCAAGCTGGAGACCACCCGCAGCCTGGACATCGAGCGGTTCGTCGACGAGGCCGATATCGACCGGCTCTACTGGAACGCCCCCTATTTCCTGGTGCCGGACGGGGACATGGCGGTGGAGGCCTATACGGTGATCCGCTCGGCCATGGAGGCCTCGGGCAAGGTGGCCCTGGGGCGGCTGGCCATGCACCAGCGCGAGCGGGTCATGGCGCTGGAGCCGCGGGGCCTGGGCATCCTCGCCTACACCCTGCGCTCCAATGACGAGGTGCGTAGCGCCGACGACGCCTTCGAGGACATTCCCGACGTCAAGCCGGACAAGAAGATGGTCGAGATCGCCACCAAGATCATCGAGCAGCAGGAGGGCGACTTCGAGCCGGCCATGTTCGCCGATCGCTATGAAGAGGCCCTGCGCGCCCTGATCGCTGAAAAGGAAGAGGGCCACACCATCGAGGCCCCCGAAGCGCCCAAGGACCTGGAGGTCAGCGACCTCATGGAGCAGCTCAAGCGCAGCCTGGGCGACACCGGCGGCGCCCGGCGCAAGCCGGCCAGCCGCGCCGGCGCCAAGGCCAAGCGTGGCGCCGCCAAGTCGACGCGGAAGAAGAGCGCCTAGGAGCCGGCCTCAGTCCTTGGCGCGTTCCACATAGGAGCCGTCCTCGGTGAGGACGATGATGCGGGTGCCCACCGTGATGTAGGGCGGGATCATGACCCGCAGGCCCACATCGGTCATGGCCGGCTTGTAGGAGGACGAGGCCGTCTGGCCCTTCATGGCCGGCTCGGTCTCGGTGATCTCGACGGTCACCCGTGAGGGCAGCGAGATGGCGATGGGCACGCCCTCATGGGTCGACAGCTGCACGGCCATGCCGTCCTGCAGATAGACCTTGGCGTCGCCGATCACGTCTTCCGGGGCGACTAGCTGGTCGAAGTTTTCCGGGTTCATGAAGTGATAGCCCTCACCGTCCTGGTACAGGAAGGTGTGCTCCCGCTCCTCGACGAAGGCCCGCTCCACCTGCTCGGTGGTGCGATAGCGTTCCGACACCTTCACCCCGTCGGAGATGCGGCGCATGTTCAGCTGGGTCACGGGCGTGCCCTTGCCGGGGTGGATGTTCTCGACGGTCAGGACCACGTAGAGCTTGCCGTCCACATCGACGACATTACCCTTGCGGAGCGAGCTGGCGGCGACCTTCACGTGATGTCTTCCTCGAACCTGGGGCGGGCCGGCGCGGGCCCGTTTGATCTCAAAAACCTCTAGAGCATGATGCGATCAGACGGAATCGTCTGATCGTTGAATCATGCTCTAGATTCAGAAGCTTGAGCGCGTTCTGATCGCAAAACCGGTTTCCACTTTTGCGGAACGCGCTCTAGAGGTCCCGCGCACCTATAGGATCGCAGGCGTTTTCGCCAGCTTTGGCGCTGATTTTCATCTCACCTCGGACACCTTGCATGTCGCAGACGACCAGCTCCCCCGCGGCCACGCCCTGGTGGGACAAGGACGCCCACCGCGACCGCCGTCCCTTCCTGACCGCCCGCGGGGCGATCACCCGGGCGGTGCGCCGCTGGTTCGAGGATCAGGGCTTCACCGAGGTGGAGGCGGCCGCCCTGCAGGTCTCGCCGGGCAATGAGGCCCATCTGCATGCCTTTTCGACAGAGGCCATCGGGCCGGATGGGCGCCGCTGCGCCATGCATCTGCACACCTCGCCGGAGTTCGCCGCCAAGAAGCTGCTGGCGGCCGGCGAGACCAAGATCTTCGATCTGGCGCGCGTGTGGCGCAACCGCGAGCGCGGGCCTTTGCACCATCCGGAATTCACCCTGCTGGAATGGTACCGGACGGACGCGCCCTACGAGACCCTGATGGAGGACTGCGCCCGCCTGCTGGCGCTCGCGGCCCAGACCCTGGACGCCACGGCGCTCACCTGGCGGGGCGGGGTGGCCGACCCCTTCGCCGAGCCGGAGAAGGTGAGCGTGGCGGAGGCCTATGCGCGGTTCGCCGGCATCGACCTCCTGGCCACGGTGGGGGAGGCCGGGGCGACCGACCGCGCGGCCCTGGCGGCCGCGGCGTCGGGGGCCGGCGTCCGGGTGGCGGCCGACGACACCTGGGCCGACATCTTCAGCCGGGTGATGGTCGAGAAGGTGGAGCCGAAGCTCGGCTTTGGCCGGCCGACCATCCTCTGCGAATACCCCACCGCCGAAGCGGCGCTCGCCCGTCCCAAGGCCAGCGATCCGCGGGTGGCCGAGCGGTTCGAGCTCTATGCCTGCGGGGTGGAGCTGGCCAACTGCTTTGGCGAGCTCACCGCTGCGGCCGAACAGCGCCGCCGCTTCGAGGCCGAGATGGATGAGAAGGCCCGCGTCTATGGGGAGCGCTATCCCATCGACGAGGACTTTCTGGCGGCGCTCGCCCACATGCCGGCCGCCAGCGGGGCGGCGCTCGGCTTCGACCGCCTGGTGATGCTGGCCTCAGGCGCCCAGCGGATCGAACAGGTGATCTGGACCCCGGTGGCGGAGGTCTGAGGCGCCGCCTTCCATTGCAGGGACGCCGCAGGTCGGCCATATGCCGCCGATGACGAGCCCGGCGACCAAGACCCTGCGCACGCCCGCGGCCCTGGCCGGGGCTGGCCTGATCGCGGCCGAAGACATCGCGCCCCTGGAGGCGGTCGCCGCCCGCTACGCCGTGGCGATCACGCCCTATCTCGCCCAGCAGATCGCCGCGGGCGGGCCGGGGCTCGCCCGCCAGTACCTGCCCGATCCCGCCGAGCTGGACGCCACGGCCGACGAGCTTGCCGACCCCATCGGCGATCACGCCCACATGCCGGTCAAGGGGATCGTCCACCGCTATGGCGACCGGGCGCTTCTGAAGATCACCCATGTCTGCGCGGTCTATTGCCGCTTCTGCTTCCGCCGGGAGATGGTGGGGCCGGGCGGGGAGGGGGCGCTTAACCCCGCCGAACTGGCCGCGGCGCTGGCCTATGTGGCGGAGCACGAGGAGATCTGGGAGGTCATCGTCACCGGCGGCGATCCCCTGGTGCTGTCGCCGCGCAGGCTCGCCGAGCTGATGGCAGGCCTGGGCGCCATCGACCATGTGAAGGTGGTGCGCTTCCACACCCGCCTGCCGGTGGTCGATCCGGCTGCGGTGACCGACGAGTTGGTCGCGGCCTTAAGTGCGCCCGGCAAGGCGGTCTATGTGGCCCTGCACGCCAATCATCCGGCTGAGCTGACGCCGCAGGCCCGAGCGGCTTGCGCCAAGATGATCGACGCCGGGATCGCCATGGTCAGCCAGAGCGTGCTGCTGCGCGGGATCAATGACGACGTGGCCGTCCTGGGCGCCCTGATGCGCGCCTTCGTCGAGACCCGCATCAAGCCCTACTACCTGCACCAGGGGGATCTGGCGCCGGGCACCAGCCATCTGCGGGCGCCGATAGCTGAAGGCCAGGCCCTGATGCGCAGCTTACGCGGCGACTATTCCGGCCTCTGCCAGCCGACCTATGTGCTCGACATCCCCGGCGGCCACGGCAAGTCGCCCATCGGCCCGGCCTATATCGAGGGCGTCGAGGGCGCCTATGAGGTGGAGGACCCGCAAGGGGTCCGTCACCCCTATCCGCCTAAAGCCTAGAGGATGTAGCGCGACAGGTCGGTGTCGCCGGTCAGTTCGCCCAGGCGGTCGCGGACATAGTCGGCGTCGATGGTCAGGGTCTCACCGTCCTTGTCGGCGGCGGTGAAGCTGATCTCCTCCAGCACCTTTTCCATCACCGTCTGCAGGCGCCGGGCGCCGATGTTTTCCAGCGAGCCGTTCACCGCCACGGCGGAGTCGGCGAGCGCATCGATGGCCTCTTCGGTGAAGGTCAGCGTCACGCCCTCGGTGGCCAGCAGCGCCTGGTTCTGACGGATCAGATTGGCCTCGGGCTCGGTGAGGATGCGGCGCATGTCATCCCGGGTCAGGGCCTTCAGCTCCACCCGGATAGGCAGGCGGCCCTGCAGCTCGGGCAGCAGGTCCGAGGGCTTGGCCACATGGAAGGCGCCCGAGGCGATGAACAGGATGTGGTCGGTCTTCACCGGCCCGTACTTGGTGGCCACCGTGGTCCCCTCGATCAGCGGCAGCAGGTCGCGCTGCACCCCCTCGCGGCTCACATCGGCGCCGGCCCGGTCGGAACGGCTGGCCACCTTGTCGATCTCATCCAGAAAGACGATGCCCTCGTTCTCGGCCAGCTCCAGGGCCTCCTGGGTCAGGGCCTCCTGGTCCAGCAGCTTGTCGCTCTCCTCGGCGATCAGCGGCGCCCAGGCGCCGATCACCGTGGTCTTGTGGGTCTTGGTGCGGCCCTGGCCAAACGCCTTGCCCATGATGTCGGAGATGTTCATCACCCCCATCGACGCGCCCGGCTGGCCCGGCACGTCGAACAGGGGCATGCCGCCGGAATCGGCCAGGGTCAGCTCGACCTCCTTGTCGTCCAGCTCGCCGGCCCGCAGCTTCTTGCGGAAGGAGTCGCGGGCCGCCGTGGAGCCGGGTCCGGTCAGCGCGTCCAGCAGCCGCTCTTCGGCCGCGGCCTCGGCCCGGGCGCGGACGGCGCCGCGGCGCTTGTCGCGGACCATGGCGATGGCGCTCTCCACCAGGTCGCGCACGATCTGGTCCACGTCGCGGCCGACATAGCCGACCTCGGTGAACTTGGTGGCCTCGACCTTGAGGAAGGGGGCGTTGGCCAGGCGCGCGAGCCGCCGCGCAATCTCGGTCTTGCCGACCCCGGTGGGGCCGATCATCAGGATGTTCTTGGGCGTCACCTCGTCGCGCAGGGCGTCGGGCACGCGGCGCCGGCGCCAGCGGTTGCGCAGGGCGACGGCCACGGCCTTCTTGGCGTCCTTCTGGCCGACGATGAAGCGGTCGAGTTCGGAAACGATCTCGCGGGGGGAGAAGTCTGTCATGAGCTCACGGGGTTTGAGCCGACGGGCGCCCTACAGGCGCTCCACCGTCAGCTCGCCATTGGTGTAGACGCAGATGCGCGCGGCGATGCCCATGGCCTTGCGGGCCACCTCTTCGGCGGTCAGGCCTGAGTCCATCAGGGCCATGCCGGCGGCCAGCGCATAGTTGCCGCCCGAGCCGATGGCCGCCACGCCGCTTTCCGGCTCCAGCACATCGCCGACGCCGGTGACCGTGTAGATGGCGTCCTTGTCGGCCACCAGCAGCATGGCCTCCAGCTTGCGCAGGTAGCGGTCGGTGCGCCAGTCCTTGGCCAGGTCCACGCAGGCCCGGGCCAGATGCTCAGGGTATTGTTCGAGCTTGGTCTCCCGCCGCCCCATCCGGGTGAAGGCGAGATCGGCAGAGCGCCGCGTAGGGGACGAGTGTAGACCCCCGTGGTCCC
>CALEOQ010000455.1 GCA_937910255.1 uncultured Caulobacteraceae bacterium
GCGGGTGCGTATAATGGTTGTGAAGTGTGTTTTTTTTTAGGATACGGCGACCACCGTGCTCTACACTCTTTCCCACACGTCGCTCTTCCGATCTCGTCCCTGCCATCTCGCCCTTGCATGAAGCGCCTGTCGCCGTGATCGGGACCCCAATGGCTCCCACGGGGATGCGTCGAGAAGGTGGCGGCGGACGGGCGCGCCCATGGTCAAGGCGCCTTGTTCACGCCACGATCGCGCCATCACGGGGCCGTGATAGGCCAACCCAATGGCGTTTCCACTGCAGATGGGGATGGGGTCTGCGTTGCAGAAAGGCGCTTACATGACGAAATCCACTCTTCGGTCGGCTGCGACCGTCAGCGTTCTGGTGATGGCCGGCCTGGTGGCCAGCGGCTGCGCCACCAAGGGCTTTGTCCGCGATGAGGTCGCCGTGGTCGACAGTCGCGTCACCCAGGTGCAGGGCACCGCCGGCGAGGCCCTGGACCGGGCAAACGCCGCCCACAAGCTCGCAGAAGGCAAGTTCCTCTATGAGGTCGTGCTCTCCGACGATTCCGTGAAATTCCCCACCGACCGCCACGCCCTGTCGCCCGAGGCCGAGGCCCGGCTGTCGGAGCTGGTCCAGCGGCTGACCTCGGAAAACCGCAACGTCTATCTGGAAATCCAGGGCCATACCGACGCCACCGGCCCCTCCGGCTATAATGACGAACTGGGCGAGGCCCGGGCCGAGGCGGTGCGCAAGTACCTGTCCATGAACGGCATCGCGTTGAACCGCATGGCCACGATCTCGTATGGCGAGGAGGCCCCCGTCGCCCCCAACGACACCGCCGACGGCCGGGCGCAGAATCGCCGCGTGGCGATCATCGTCCTGACTTAAGGCCTGAAATCCCTGGCAGGACCTGGCTTTGCGGCCGGTCCTGTCGGGGTCCTAACCCGCCGCCGCCACCCGCCGGAGCGTCGGCATATCCATGACCGGCAGGGTCTCAAAGGCCGGCCGGGCCAGCAGGTAGCCCTGAATATACCGCACCCCGATGGCCCGCAGGGCGGCCAGTTCGCCCTCGGTCTCGATGCCCTCGGCGATCACTTCGATCCCTAATTCGGCGCACATCCGCACGACGCCAGCCACGATGGTCCGCCGCGGCAGGCTTTCGTCCAGGCCGCGGATCAGGTCCATGTCCAGCTTGATGATGTCGGTCTGGAAGCGGGCCAGAAGGTTCAGCCCCGCATGGCCGGCGCCGAAATCATCCAGCGCCGTGCCAAAGCCCATCTTCTGGTAGCTGGCGACGATACTGGCCACATGGGCCGGATCGGCCATCTGTTCGTTCTCGGTGAACTCGAAGATCAGCCGGTCGGTGGGAAAACCGTTGGCCGCCGCCGTCTTCAAGGTCAGCTGGATGCAGGCCAGCGGCGAATAGACCGCGTTGGGTAGGAAGTTGATCGACAGCCTGGCCGGCCCGTCGAGGATGCCGGCCTGGGTCGCCGTCTCGATCGCCCTGACCCGGCACTGCTGGTCGAAGGCGTAGCGGTTCTCGGCCGTCACCTGCGAAAGCACGCTCCAGGCCGACTCCCCAGCCGGCCCGCGGACCAGGGCTTCATAGGCGAAGGGCTGGCCGGTCTCCATGTCCATGATCGGCTGGAAAGCCATCGCGAAATCGAAGTCGAGGCCTTCGCCGTCACGGCAACCCTGACAGGGAACGGTGGCTTTCGGAGCGGTGGGCATCATGACGCGGGTCCATGGGAACTGGCCTGCGACCCTGCCCTAAGAATATGAATCAACGGTGGAAAGCGGCCCGACCGATCCTCGCAGGGTTGGGATGCTATCCTCCCAGCGCCTCGGCGCCGACGGCTTCCAGTTCGGCCGCCCCTTGGGTCACCGCCGCCGCCAGGCCGCCGGCGCCGGTCAGGACCTGGGCGCCGTAGAGGCGCAACAGCGGCAGACGGGCCTGCATCCAGGGATCGTCCGAGCCTGCTGCGGCCAGCGCCTGCCGGCCCAGGACAAAGCCGCCGATCACGTCGCCGGCCAGCTTCAGATAGGGCGTCGCGCCGGCGGCGGAGTCGGTCCCGCGGTTGGCCAGCAGCCAGTCGGTGGCCGCCTCCAGGGACCGCACGCCTTCGGCGAGGCGACGACCAGCCTCGGTCAGGTCGGCGCGTTCGGTCAGCGCCTCGGCGGTCATGGCCATCTCGGCGCACAGGGCGTCCATCACCGCGCCGTCGGCCATGCCGAGCTTGCGGCCGGCCAGGTCCAGGGCCTGGATGCCGTTGGCGCCCTCATAGATCGGGGCGATGCGGGCGTCGCGATAGTGCTGCGCCGCCCCGGTCTCTTCGATGAAGCCCATGCCCCCGTGGATCTGCACCCCCATGGAGGCCACCTCGACCCCCATGTCGGTGGACCAGGCCTTGGCGATGGGGGTCAGCAGCTCCTGGCGGGCCTTGGCGCTGGCCCTGGCCTCCGGCGTCGGCGCCAGACGGGCGTGGTCGGCCAGCACGCCGATCATGAAGCAGATACCCCGGGCCGCCTCGATCTTCGCCTTCATCAGCATCAGGGTGCGGCGCACGTCGGGATGGTCGAAGATCGGCGCCGGGGAGACGCCGGTCCAGGGCGACTTTCCCTGCGTACGGTCCTGGGCGTAGGCGAGCGCCTGCTGGAAGGCCCGCTCGGCGATGCCGACGCCCTCGACGCCCACCTGCAGGCGCGCGGCGTTCATCATGACGAACATGTGGGCCAGGCCCTGATTGACCTCCCCCACCAGCTCGGCCTGGGCGCCGTCGAACATCATCACGCAGGTGGGCGAGGCGTGGATGCCCAGCTTGTGCTCGATGGAGGCGGGCCAGAGGTTGTTGGCCTCGCCCAGGGATCCGTCGTCATTCACCAGCCGCTTGGTGGCCAGGAAGAGCGAGATGCCCTTCACCCCGGGCGGCGCGTCGGGCAGCCGCGCCAGCACCAGGTGGCAGATATTGTCCGCCGCGTCGTGGTCGCCCCAGGTGATGAAGATCTTCTGGCCATAGAGTTTGTAGCCGCCGTTCCCGTCCGGCTCGGCCCGGGTGGTAAGCGCCGCCAGATCCGTGCCGGCCTGGGGCTCGGTGAGGTTCATGGTGCCGGTCCATTCGCCGGAGACCAACTTGGGCAGGACCAGGCGCTTCTGGCGTTCATCGCCGTGCAGGGTCAGGGCCTCGATGGCCGCCTGGGTCAGCATGGGGCAGAGGCCAAAGGCCATATTGGCCGCATGAACCATCTCGAAGACGGCCAGCTCCATGGCCTTGGGCAGGCCCTGGCCCCCGTGCTCCGGGTCGGCCGACAGGCTGTTCCAGCCCTGCTGCGCGAAGGCGCGATAGGCCTCGGCGAAGCCTGGCGCGGCGGTGACCTTGCCGTCCCTGTGGCTGGCGCCCTGCTGGTCGCCGATGCGGTTCAGGGGGGCGAGCACATCGGTGGCGAAGGCGCCGGCGGCGTCCAGCACCGCCTCGATGGTGGCCTCGTCCAGGTCCGGGAAGCTCGCCTTGGCCAGGTCCCCGTGGCCGGCGACGTTGAGAGCGAAGGCGATGTCGCGGACGGGGGCGCGGAAGGTCATGCGGGGCTCCAGTGTGGCAGGCCGCTATTTAGGCGCGATGACGTGGCGTCACCAAGGCCGAGCCGGCCAGGAGGGGACAAGCGCAGATCGCAAGAGCGTCGCGTAGGGAAGGGGTGTAGATCTCGGTGGCGGCCGTCTACGTAACC
>CALEOQ010000456.1 GCA_937910255.1 uncultured Caulobacteraceae bacterium
CTCGGTGTCTGTAGGTTCGACTGAGCCCTTATCCCATCACCAGTCTGATCATTTGGTTCTATTTTCTTTTTTTTTTCAAGCAGAAGACGGCATACGAGCTTACGACGTGACTGGAGTTCAGACGTGTGCTCTTCCGATCTCCGCTGCGACGCGCGGCTCGCCGCCATGGTCGAAGCCGGCGCGGTCGAGGAGGTTTCCGCCCTGATGGGGCGCGGCCTCGACCCGGCCCTGCCGGTGATGAAGGCCCTGGGTCTGCGTGAGATCGCCGCCTGGCAGGCGGGCCAAATGAGCCGGGATGCGGCGCTGGCCGCCGCCCAGCAGGAAACCCGCCGCTACGCCAAGCGTCAGGCCACCTGGTTTCGCAACCAGACCCCCGACTGGCCGCGGGTTTCGGCCACGGCCCCGGAAGACCAGTGGAGGCAGTTTCTTGCTCTGAGCGCGCCTTGACGGCCCGCTGCGAGCATGCGAAGAGCGGGAAATCTTATATCTGGAGAACGCGCATGCGCGTCCGCATCGTACTTGAGTGGCGACCTTAGACGGGCCGATTTCGATCGGCGCGAACGAGGTCGCTTGCACCAAGGCCCCCCGAGGGCCTTTTTTATTGCCCTGAAGGCCAGCCTAAAGAAGGCCACTGCCATGACCGCCCACCAGACCATCACCGCCCCTGAGGCCGCCGACACCGAAATGATGAGCGGCGCCGAGATCGTCGTCCGTTCGCTCCTCGACCAGGGCGTAGAGGTTCTGTTCGGCTATCCGGGCGGGGCGGTGCTGCCGATCTATGACGCGCTGTTCGCCGAGCCGCGGCTGCGTCACATCCTGGTCCGGCACGAGCAGGGCGCGACCCACGCGGCCGAGGGCTATGCGCGCTCCACCGGCAAGCCGGGCGTCGTCCTGGTCACCTCGGGACCTGGCGCGACCAATGCGGTCACCGGCATTGTCGACGCCCTGATGGACTCCATCCCCCTGGTGGTCATCACCGGCCAGGTGGCCACCCACCTGATCGGCACCGACGCCTTCCAGGAGTGCGACACGATCGGCATCACGCGCTCGATCACCAAGCACAACTATCTGGTCAAGAATGTCGACGACCTGCCCCGGATCATGCACGAGGCCTTCCACATCGCCACCTCCGGCCGCCCCGGCCCCGTGGTCATCGACATTCCCAAGGACGTGCAGTTCGGCAAGGCGGCCTATCAGGGTCCGCAGGCCGTCACCCACGCCCATGACTACCGCCCGCAGGTCAAGGGCGACGCCGGCCGCATCGCCGAGGCCGTCACCCTGATCGCCCAGTCCCGCCGGCCGATCCTCTATACCGGCGGCGGCGTGATCAATGCGGGGCCGCGGGCGGCTGCGCTGCTGCGGGAGTTCGCCGAACTGACCGGCGCGCCGGTGACCTCGACCCTGATGGGCCTGGGCGCCTTCCCGGCCGCAGACCCCAAGTGGCTGGGCATGCTGGGCATGCATGGCAGCTTTGAAGCCAACCACGCCATGCACGACTGCGACGTCATGGTGGCGCTGGGCGCCCGGTTCGATGACCGGGTCACCGGCCGGCTGGACGCATTCGCGCCCACCTCGCGCAAGATCCATGTGGACATCGACGCCTCGTCCATCGGCAAGAACGTCCGCTGCGATGTCGGCATCGTCGGCGACGCCGCCAGCGTCCTGGAGGACATGATCGCCGCCTGGAAAGCCATGCGCCTGTCGGTGGACAAGACCGCGCTGGCCGAATGGTGGAAGCAGATCGAGGTCTGGCGGGCGCGCGACTGCTTCGCCTACACGCCGGATTCCAAGCTGATCAAGCCGCAGCAGGCGGTGGAACGGCTGTACCACCACGCCAAGGACAAGGACGTCTACATCACCACCGAGGTGGGCCAGCATCAGATGTGGGCCGCCCAGTACTTCCGCTTCGAAGACCCCAATCGCTGGATGACCTCGGGCGGCCTGGGCACCATGGGCTATGGCCTGCCCGCCGCCGTCGGGGTGCAGATCGCCCATCCGGACTCGCTCGTCATCGACATCGCCGGCGACGCCAGCGTCCAGATGACCATGCAGGAGATGGCGACCGCCATTCAGTACGACCTGCCGATCAAGATCTTCATCCTGAACAACGAATGGATGGGCATGGTCCGCCAGTGGCAGCAGCTGCTGCACGGCGAGCGCTATTCGCACTCCTATTCGGAAAGTCTGCCGGACTTCGTGAAGATGGCCGAGGCCTTCGGAGCCGTCGGCCTGCGGGCCGAGCATCCGGGCGAACTGGACGACAAGATCGCCGAAATGATCTCCGTCCGCCGTCCGGTGCTTTTCGACTGCCGGGTGACCAAGGAAGAGAACTGCTTCCCCATGATCCCGTCGGGCAAGGCGCACAACGAGATGATCCTGGCCCAGGAAGCCCGCGACCTCGGCTCCATCATCGACGACGCCGGCAAGCGGCTGGTGTGAGGCCTTGCGTCCTTCGAGGCTCGCTGCGCTCGCACCTCAGGATGAGGAAGGCATGTGAGGCCGTGAGGCGGGGCGTTCCAGTCGCCCTCATCCTGAGGCGCCCGCGCAGCGGGCCTCGAAGGACGAGGGCTGCCGCATGAGCGCCTGGGTCTACATGCTGAAGTGCGCCGATGGCTCCTACTATGTCGGTTCGCATCGCGGTGAGGACGTGCAAACCCGCCTTGGCCAACATCAGGCCGGAGAGGGCGGCGACTACACACGGCGGCGGCGTCCCGTGACCCTCGTCTGGTGCGAAGAGTTCCAGCGCATCACCGACGCCATCGCCTTTGAACGACAGGTCAAGGGCTGGTCGCGCGCCAAGAAGGAAGCCCTCATCTTCGGCGACTGGACCATCGTAAGCGCGCTGAGCCGTCGTCGAAGCGGCCAGCCGCGGTTGCCCCTGAGCCGCGCCTGTGACACCTGAACGGCCGAGCCTGAAGAAGAGACCTTGATGCCCGATCCCCAGCCCGCCTCCGTCTATGACCTCGACCACAAGGCCGAGGTGGAGAACCTCGCCACCTTCGCCGTGCTGGTGGATAATGAGCCGGGCGTCCTGCACCGGCTGGTCGGGCTGTTTGCGGCCCGGGGCTACAACATCGAGAGCCTGACCGTCGCCGAGACCGACCGCAACGCCCATACCAGCCGGGTGACCATCGTCACCCGCGGCACACCGCATGTGCTCGGCCAGATTGAGGCCCAGCTGGAGAAGATGGTCTCCACCCGCCACGTCCAGGACGTGACCCGCGATCCCAACGGCCTGGAGCGCGAGCTGGCCCTGGTGAAGGTCAAGAGCGTGGGCGCCGAGCGGGTCGAGGCCCTGCGGGTGGCCGACATCTTCCGCGCCCGGGTGATCGACACCACCCATGAGAGCTTCGTCTTCGAGATCACCGGCGCGCCCAACAAGATTGACAAGTTCGCCGAGCTGATGCGGCCGCTGGGCCTGGTGGAACTGTCGCGCACCGGCGTGCTTTCCATCACGCGGGGCGCAGACGGCATGTAGGAGGCGCCGATGGCGGCGATCACGATGCGACGGGTCGCCCTGGGGCTGGCCCTAAGCCTGATGGCCGCTGCGCCGGGCCTCGCCCAGACGCCGACGGAGGAGCCCCCGGGCGCAGCCTGGCCCTATCCGCCGCCGGATCCGCGGGCATGGTGGGAGGATGAGCGTCCGGCCCCGCCTGACGCGGCCGATCCCATGGCCCGCCGACGCCTGCCCCGCAGCGGACCCGCGCCGGTGGTGACGCCCATCGAGCCGACCCTCTATCGCCTCTGGGGGTTACCGCCCCTGCAGACCCAGGTGGTCTATGGCGGCGAAGCCATCCTCGAGGTCTGGCGCAGACCGTCCAACTCCGTCGAACAGATGGTGATCCGCCTGACCGCCCGGCGGGACGGCAAGGCCTTCGTCCAGGTCCGCGCGGGCCGGGCCTGCTGCGAGCCTGATATCGCCAGGCGGGTGGGCTTCGACGCCGAGCTGCCGGCCGGCTACCACAGCCGCATCCGCGACCTCGCCCAGGCCGACGTGTGGAACAGCCCCAGGGACGCCGTCGCCCAGGAGGGAAACGCCAGCGTGGGCTCCATCTGCCTGGACGGGGTGGCCTATGATCTCATTCGTCTCACCGACGACGCCGGTGGGGTCCTGCGTCGAGATTGCGAAGACGCCGAAACGGGTCAGGCGGCCGATCTGCTGGAGACCGCCATCGGCGCGGCCATGGGCCATGAGCCGCGCATCGACGTCCTGCTGCCCAATGGCGCGGACTTTTCGCGGGAGCGGGCGGCCTATGAGGCTTTGATCGCCGGCGGCGGTCGCATCAAGCCCGCCGATCCGCCGCGGGTCCCCTGAGCCCCGCGCGAAAGCCCTTCAAATCCCCGGCGCCCGCCCCTATATTCAACCTGTCCGGTTCGCCGGACTATGGAGATAAACGCGCACGTCATAAGCGGACTGGACCCGGGTGCGATTCCCGGCGGCTCCACCAAATCCTTCTCCGGGTATCGCCGGGAAGTCTGGGGCCGATCAGCATCGACAGACGTCTAAAGGTGTTGCTTTCTCTCGGCTTGGCCCACCGTTTCGGGCCTTTAAACTAAATGCGAACGATAACTTCGCTGAAGAAGTCCGTCTGGCTGCGTAAGCGGTCCGATAGATTTCGACCTAAACTCCTAGTGTCTTAGCAGCGCTAGGCGGGGCCGGGAGGGGGCCTTGCAACAGAACCCCTCCACCTTCCCCCTTTGTCTTTCGATCGTCCGATCCGTGTCGTCGGCGCGTCAGATCGCCCGGAACATGCGCCAGCCACGCGCGCCGCCTTGCGCCCCGCGCGCCAGACGCTAGGTTCTGACCTTTGCAGCGCCCACCCCGGAGACCCCATGGCTCAGGAGCCGCCGGCCCAAGACCAGATGCACTATGAGGCGATGGCCCAGGAGGCCCTGCGCGGGGTGGTCAAGGCCGCCCTGAAGCGCGCCGCTTCGCCCGAAGGCCTGCCGGGCGCCCACCATTTCTATGTGACGTTCAAGACCGATGCGCCCGGCGTGTCGGGGCCTGTGGACCTGCTCTCGAAGTATCCTGACGAGATGACCATCGTCCTGCAGCACCAGTACTGGGACCTGGCGCCGGGCGAGACCTTCTTCTCGGTCACCCTGAAGTTCGGCGGCCAGCCCAAGCGGGTCTCGGTGCCCTATGCGGCGGTGACGCGGTTCTATGATCCGAGCGTGCAGTTCCTGCTGCAGTTCGAGGCCGGCGCCGACGGCGCCCAGCCGGCGATCGGCCCCAAGCCTGCGGAGCCGGCTGCCGAGAGCGACGCCACCCCCCCGGACGAGCCTGTCGATCCGGCCGAGAAGGTCGTTTCCCTCGACCAGTTCCGCAAGAAGTAAGGATCGCGATGACCGACGTCGCCCCCGAGGCCGAAACCCTCACCGACGAGGCCATACTGGCGCGCTTCCTGCGCACCAAGAACCAGCCCACCGGCTCCCAGACCCTGGGCTTCCGGATGGTGGCGGTGAGCCAGGCCGAGAAGTCGGTGGAGGTCGCCTTCGACGCCAAGGCCGAACTGCTGCTCAACCCCATGAAGCAGATCCAGGGCGGCTATCTCTGCGCCATGCTGGACGAGGCCATGTCGGTGGCCTGCATGGTCGCCTCGGGCATGACCCATGTGGCGCCGACCCTGGAGATGAAGACCAGCTTCCTGCGCCCGGCCATGCCCGGAACCATCAAGGGGATCGGAGATCGGAAGAGCACACGTCTGAACTCCAGTCACGTCGTAATCTCGTATGCCGTCTTCTGCTTGAAAAAAACAAA
>CALEOQ010000457.1 GCA_937910255.1 uncultured Caulobacteraceae bacterium
GTCGAGGGTGATGAGCGAGGTGTAGTGGGAGGGGGTGTGTGGTAGTGTGGTCTGAGGTGTGTGCTCGATTATGTGTTTTTTTTTTTTTAATGATACGGCGCCCACCGAGATCTACACTCTTTCCCTACCCGACGCTCTTCCGATCTTGTGCCCTACAGCCCCATCCGCCGGGCGCGGGCGGCGATGGTGAGGGCGAGGCGTTCGGCGATCAGGCGGTCGGGGCTGCCGGTGGTCTTGCAGGCCCGGTCGGCGGCCAGGACTTCGGGCTGGACCATGTCCAGGGTCTCCAGGCTCCAGGCGCGGGCCTGGCGGAGGAATTCCCGCTCGCTCTTCCAGAAAACGCCCGACGCCTTGGCGGCCTCGGGCAGGCCCGCCCCGCTCTTCACCAGGGTCAGGGTGCGGCGCAGGCGGGCGAGGTGCTGGCTGATGGCGCGGACGGCGGCGGGGCCGCTCTCCCCCTCGGCGGCGGCCCGGCGCAGGCCGCTCTGGGCCTCGGCGATGCGGCCGCCAAAGGCGTCCGACGCCGCATCGGCCAGGGAGGCCTCGGGCTCTACCCCTAAGAAGTCGTCCAGGTCCTTGGGCGTGGCGGTGACGCTGCTGCGGGGGCCGAGATAGAGGATCAGTCGCTCGATCTCCTGGCGGGCCACGCCGCGATCCTTGGGCAGGCGGGCGACGAACAGGGCGAGCGCCTCGGTGTTCAACCCCACCCCTTCGGCGTTCAGGGCCTCGCGGACCAGGCGGGCCATGTCGCCGGGCTCGTCCTCGTAGCAGGGGATGACGGCGCAGGCCGGGGCCTTTTCGGCGATCTTGCGCAGGCCGGAGTCACGGCCCAGGGCGCCGGCCTCGATGAGGAAGAAGGCCTCGGGATTGAAGGCGCCCTCCACATGGCCCTTCATGGCCTCGGCGGCCATCTTGTCGAGACTGGCCTTTTCGCTGGAGAGCTTCAGCCGCACCAGGCGCCGGCCGCCCATCAGGGACTGGGAGGCCAGTTCGTTGTCCAGCCGCCCGGCGTCGCCGTCGATGTCGCCGTCGGTCAGCAGGGCGACGTCGAAGGGATCATCGGGATTGGGGACGACCTTGCCGGCCAGCTGGCTGGCCCGTTCGCGCACCACGCCGATGTCGCGGCCATAGATCACCGCCCCGCGCATGGCGGGGTCGGGCTTGGCCAGGAAGCGCTCGATGTCCGGCCGCCGGCTGAGGATCATGCCGGCGGGCTCCTAGGGCTCGGCCTGGTCGGCGAACCAGGCGGCCAGCTCCAGCTGGATGCGCCGGGCGGCCTCGGCGGCGGCCCGTTCCTGGGCGTCCTGCTGGGCGGTGATGGAGGCGTAGGGCTGGTCGGCGGAGTCGTAGGTCAGCTCGACCCGGACCCGGCCGGTCTTGGCCGGCTCGCCGGTGGCGCCTGCCCGCAGGGTGTAGGCCGCCGTCAGGACGTATTCGTAGCGGGTGGCCACATTGTCCACCCGAAGACCGCGGGGGAACCGCTGCTCCGACAGGTCCAGATCCAGGCGCCAGCCCGAGGCGCCGGGCCGGGTGGCCAGGGCGTCGTTCAGGGCCTGGCTGACGAGGTAGCCGGCCCGGCCGCGGGGGCTGGGCACGTCGATGTCGGACAGGCCAAGGGTGACGCCGGGCTCGGCATAGAGCGGCCGGAAACCGCAGGCCGAAAGGGCCAGGGTCGCGAGGCTGAGCGCCAGCACGCCGGCGCGGCGGAGGGGTCTGGTCGTCATCTAGTTGGCCACGATGTTGACGATGCGGTCCTTGACCACGATCACCTTGCGGATGGTCAGGCCCTCAAGGCGCCGTGCGATCTCCGGGTCGTCAAGCACCATCTTCTCCACATCGGCGGGCTCGGCGCCGGCCGGCGCGCTGATCTCACCGCGGCGCTTGCCATTGACCTGCACGGGCAGGACCTTGACGGAGTCCTCCGCCAGGGTGGGATCATAGTCGGGCCAGGGCGCGACAGCCACCAGACCTTGGCCGCCGATCACCGCCCAGCATTCCTCGGCCAGGTGTGGGGTGAACGGGGCGACCAGTCGAGCGAACACCGACAGGGCCGCCTGGCGGGCGGCGAGCACGGCGGGACTGGCGTCCTGGGCCGGATGGGCCTTGAGAACATTAAGGAATTCGTACAGCCGCGCGATGCCGGAATTGAACCGGAAGTCGTCCACCGCCTCGGTCATGGCCTTGATCAGCCGGTGGCTGGCCCGGGTCAGGGCCAGGGCCGCCTCATCGGGCTCGGCGGCGGGAACGCTGGCCGGCTGGCTTTCGAACTCGGCCCAGACCCGGTTGACGAAGCGCCAGGCGCCCTCGACGCCGGAATTGGACCACTGGGTGTCGCGCTCGGGCGGGCTGTCGGACAGGACGAACAGGCGCGCGGCGTCTACCCCATAGACCTCGAAGATCTCCTCGGGCGCCACGGTGTTCTTCTTGGACTTCGACATCTTTTCGACATCGCCGATCACCACCGGCTCGCCGGTTTCGATCAGGACGGCCCGGCGGGTGTTCCCGCTGGCCTCGATCTCCACCGCCGCCGGCTCCAGCCACTCGCCGGACGCGCGACGATAGGTCTCGTGGGTGACCATGCCCTGGGTGAACAGGCCGGCGAAGGGCTCGCGCACCGACAGCATGCCCTCATCGGCCAGGGCCTTGGTGACGAAGCGGGCATAGAGCAGGTGCAGGACGGCGTGCTCGATCCCGCCGATATACTGGTCCACCGGCAGCCAGTAGTCGGCGGCGGCCTTGTTGATCGGCTCTGCGGCGGTCGTATCGGTGAAGCGGGCGAAGTACCAGGACGAGTCCACAAAGGTGTCCAGGGTGTCGGTTTCCCGGGTCGCAGGTCCGCCGCAGGCCGGGCAGTCCACATGCTTCCAGGTGGGGTGACGGTCCAGCGCATTGCCCGGCTTGCCGAAGTCCAGGTCCGGCGGCAGGGCCACGGGCAGCTGGTCCTTGGGCACGGGGACGACGCCACACTTGGCGCAATGGATCACCGGCACCGGGCAGCCCCAGGCCCGCTGGCGGGCCACGCCCCAGTCGCGCAGGCGATAGACGGTGGCGCCTTCGCCCAGGCCCAGTTCCTCGATGCGGGCGATGGCGCAGGCCTTGGCGGCCTCGATGTCCAGCCCGTCCAGGAAGCTCGAATTGAAGATCACGCCCGGCCCCGTATAGGCCTCGGTCTCGACGCGGACGGTGTCAGGCGCTTCACCTGGGGGCAGGACCACCGGCTTGACGGGCAGGTCGTACTTGCGGGCGAAGTCCAGGTCGCGCTGGTCGTGGGCCGGGCAGGCGAAGATGGCACCCGTGCCGTAGTCCATCAGGATGAAGTTGGCGATCCAGACCGGCAGCTTCCAGTTCGGATCAAACGGATGAGCCACATGGAGGCCAGTCTCATAGCCCACCTTCTCGGCGGTCTCGATCTCAGCGGCGCTGGTGCCGCCCTTGCGGCATTCGGCGATGAAGGCCGCGGCCTTGGGGTCGGCGGCCGCCAGCTGCTCGGCCAGCGGGTGATCGGGCGCAATACCCACGAAGCTCGCCCCATAGAGGGTGTCGGGGCGGGTGGTATAGACGTTCAGGCCCGTCTCGAAGCCGGCCGGCGCCTCGCCCGCCCAGGGGAAGGCGAACTTCAGCCCCTTGGAGCGGCCGATCCAGTTCTCCTGCATCAGCCGGACCTTGTCGGGCCAGCGGTCCAGGGTCTTCAGGTCGTCGATCAGTTCATCGGCATAGTCGGTGATGCGCATGAACCACTGGTTCAGCTTGCGCTTTTCCACCACGGCGCCTGAGCGCCAGCCGCGACCGTCCACCACCTGCTCATTGGCCAGCACGGTCTGGTCCACCGGGTCCCAGTTGACCACGCCCTCGCGGCGATAGACCAGGCCGCGGGCATAGAGGTCGAGGAACCAGGACTGCTGCTGGCCGTAATATTCCACGTCGCAGGTGGCGAATTCCCGGCTCCAGTCGATGGAGAGGCCGAGCTGTTTCAGTTCGTCCTGCATCCGGGCGGTGTTCTGCAGGGTCCAGCCGCGGGGATCGACGCCCCGCTCCATCGCCGCGTTCTCGGCCGGTAGGCCAAAGGCGTCCCAGCCCATGGGGTGCAGCACATTGAAGCCGCGGGCGCGCTTGAAGCGGGCCACCACGTCGCCGAGCGCATAGTTGCGCACATGGCCCATGTGCAGACGCCCCGAGGGATAGGGGAACATCTCCAGCACGTAGTATTTCGGCTGGTCCGGCTTGATCTCGGCCTTGAAGACCTCGGCGTCGGTCCAGGCCTTACGCCACTTGGGCTCGACGTCCTTGGGATTGTAGCGCGCCATGACTGGCAGCCTTCACGATCTTGTAGGGAACGAAGACCGGCGAGCCTTTCGGGCGCGCCGGCCACGGCAGGGACGGCGCGTTCGATCTGACAGGCTGAACGCGCCCCGGGGCGTCAGCCCCGGATGTTCGAAAGTCGAAGCTGGCGGGCCCGGGTCAGGATGGCGTTCTCCAGATCGACCTCGGTCTGGGCCGAGGGCGGGGCGTCCGTCCACTGGCCGTCGGCGCCGCGGACCTGCTTGAACAGGGCCACGTTCAGGCCGTCGGCCCGCAGACGGGAATCCAGGATGTAGACGGTGGCCTTGAACCGCTCGTTGGGCAGCTCTTCGCTGGAGTACCAGTCGGTGATGATCAGGCCGCCATAGGGGTCGGCCGAGACCAGGGGCATGAAGGACAGGGTGTCGAGGCTGGCGCGCCACAGATACCCGTTCACCGAGATGGAGGCGGCCGGCGCCTCATCGGCGTCACCGCCGCCGAACAGGCGGAAACCGCCATCGTCATTCCCGCGCGAGGCGCAGGCCGACAGCGAAACCAGGCTGAGCGCCAGGACGCCGGCAGAGATCTTAGAAAGGCGAGCTCCGCGCACAAACGGCATGTTCATCCGTCTCCAGTGATAATTTCCGCGTCGTGATCACGCCGCAGCGCCGCCCCCGCGTCCGCGCCCTCTATAACAACCTGACTGCAGGCGCCAAACAGGAATCACGTGGCCCTGGCGCCACATGAACGGCCCATTGTGCAGCCGAGGCCGGGAGTCACGCATCGCCCGGTTGACCGCCGCGTTCTGGGGCCTCTAATCGGAAAGACGGCGCGGATCGGACCACCTGATCGGCGCCTGCGGGGCGCAGGGGGCCCTTCGACGGTGAAAATGTCCTTCCGGACGACGGTTTTGTTGGCGAGCGTCATGACCCTCCTGGGGTCGACGATGGCGCACGCCCAGGCCGCCAAGCCGAAAGGCGTCGATTTCACCGTCCGCAGCGAAGCTCTGCCTCAGGGGGGAAAGACCCTGAAGTGGGGCGTGCAGAACGGCCGCTGGGGCGTGTCCCTCGATCTGGACCAGCCCACCGGCCGCGACGTGCAGCTGAACGACGTGCAGGCCGGCGCCTACTTCAGTGTGACGCCGAGCCTCCGCGTCGGCGGCGCGGTCGCCCTGGGCGAGAAGGACGAGCCGGCCTTCAAGAAGACCCAGCCCACCGACGCCGCCCCGCGGGTGCGCCTCGAGACGGCTCTCAAATTCTAGGCTGAAGTTCTGGGGCTCAAGGCCCAGATGATCGGGGCGAAAGCCCGTCCACCGCCGCCAGACCCACCACGCCCGAGGCCAGCAGCCGCCGAGAGCGGAAGAGCGTCGTGTAGGGAAAGAGTGTAGATCTCGGTGGGCGCCGGAGCATTAAAAAAAAACAAAACGAGCACAGACGAACAGGACAGAGCGAGCACGACAGA
>CALEOQ010000458.1 GCA_937910255.1 uncultured Caulobacteraceae bacterium
GGTGGTCTGTGTGACGGGTGACATGGGGGGTGGAGTGGTAATATTGTAGTCCTGTTGTAGGCGATGTGCGTAACTAGTCTTCGCTCTTTTTTTTTTAATGATCCGGCGACCACCGAGATCTACACTCTTTCCCTACACGACGCTCTTCCGATCTACCGGCGACATCTATGGCGGACCCAAGCCCTTTGACCGCAATGACCGCTCGCGCTTCCTGCAGACCCTGGATCAGGTGATCCAGCAGGAGCGCCGCCGACGCGGTTAGTCTGCGGCACCGCGCCTTGACGCTCAGTCCTCGTTCGCGTTCAGCACCGACTTCAGGAACTGGACCTCGGTGGTGCGCACGGCCTCCTGGTTGGCCTTCTTGTGCACGCCGTGGCCCTCGTCCTTGGCCAGCACGTACCAGACCTCGGTGCCCTGATCGCGCAGCTTGGCGACCATCTGTTCGGACTCGCTGGCCGGCACGCGCGGGTCGTTGGCGCCCTGATAGATCATCATGGGCTTCTTCATCCGATCGCTCATATTGATCGGCGCGATCTGCTCGAAGACCGCCCGCATGGCGGGGTCACGCTCGTCGCCGTACTCGGCCCGGCGCAGGTCACGGCGATAACCCTCGGTGTTCTCCAGGAAGGTGGCGAAGTCGGAGATGCCATAGAGGTCGATCACGCCCACCAGGCGATCATTGTAGTGGGCGGCTACGGCGAGCGCCATGTAGCCGCCATAGGACTGACCGACCACGGCGACGCGGCTGGCGTCCAGGTCCGGCTGTTGGGCCACCCAGTCGAGCAGGGCGCCGATGTCCTTGACGGAGTCTTCGCGCTTCTCGGCGTTGTCCAGCGAGAGGTAGGTCTTTCCGTAGCCGGACGAGCCGCGGACATTGGGAATGATCACCGCGGCGCCCAGCTCCTTCACCCAGGACTGACGGCGCGCGCTGAAGCTGGGCAGCTCCTGGCCTTCGGGACCGCCGTGGATCTGGATGACCACCGGCAGCTTTCCGCTTGCGCCCGCAGGCCGGTAGATGAAGGCCGGGATCGAACGGTCGTCGAAGGTCGTGTAGCGGAAGAGGTCGGGCTCCACGAGGCTGTCAGCGTCAAGCCCGCCCAGCTCACTGTCGGTCCAGCGAGTCAGTTCGCGGCTGGCCAGGTCGTAGCTCCAGACATCGCCGGAGGCGTTGTAGGTCGACAGGCTCAGGCCCAGGCGCGCGCCGTCCGGCGAGAACTTCAGGGCCGTGAGCACGCCCTGCGGCAGGTCCGGCCCCGGCAGGACGCGACCACTGGCCACGTCGCGCAGGACCACTTTCGAATAGCCCTCCTCGTTGACCACATAGGCGATGGTCGCCCCATCGGGACTGAGGTCGAAGCCCTCGGCCGGCCAATCGGCGCCGGGGTCCAGATCGCGCATGGCGCCGGTGGAAAGGTCGAAGACCACCGGCCGGGTCATCTCCGAGCCGTCGTCGGACAGGGTGACCACCGAGGCGGCCTCAGGCCCGAAGGCGGCGCCGGCATAGTGCACCTTGCGGTCGCTCGGCCCCAGCCGCGTCAGATCTCCGGACGCCACGTCGAGAACGAAGAGCTCCACATCGGCCACCGAATTGTAGCGGGTCAGCAGCATACGCCGCCCGTCGGCCGAGATCTCCAGGGGCGACATGGCCCCCTCGCCTTCCAGGACCACGCGCCGGCCGTCCGGATTTGCGGCCTCGGCGATCATGATGTCGTAGTTGGGATCGCCCGGCGTCACCTGGCTCCAGGCCACTTGACGGCCGTCCTTGGAGAAGACGAAATCGCTGTTGCGGGTCTCGGGCCGGGTCAGCCGCACCTCCTGCCCCGACAGGTCGCGCAGGAAGCCCTGGTAGTATTCCGAGCCGCCCTCGTCCCGACGATAGGCGAACCGCGTGGCGCCCGGCTGGGCCGTGGCCACCGTGATCGGCTCGTCAAAGAAGGTCAGCTGGGTCCGCGCGCCCAGCGGCTGGGCGATGTGATGGATCTGCTCGGTCTGGCCAAAGCGGGTGGCCACCAGAATGGAGCCGTCAGCGAGCCAGTCCTCGAACACGGCCGAGCGGACCTCGTAATAGGGGGAGATGGTCGCCTGCAGCTCCGGCGAGGCGGCCGGCGCCCCCTCATAGACCAGCTGGCCAACCTCGCGGCGCTCGACCTGGGCCAGGGCGCTGCTCGCCATCAGCAGGGCCAGGCCCGTTCCGAGAAAGACTGTGCGCAACATCATGGCGAGACCCCTGAACAACCAAGGGGTAAGCCTTTCGCCTTGCGGCGGCGGCGTCAATGGCGGCTAGGCGAGAAGATCATCGAGGGCGGCGCAGGGCGCTCCACAGCAGGGCCAGACCCCCCAGGATCAGAACCTGCCCGATGGCGGCGATCAGGGCCGTGCCGCCGAGCCCGAGTTGAAACAGCAGGCGTTCCAGTTCGGGCATGTGAGACACCGCCAGCATGGCGCTGACAAGGGCCAGACCGGCAAGCGCAGCCGCCATCCCCCAGACCGCCCGCCTGGGGCTCCGGCGGCGGCCGAACTTCGATCCTTCATCCACCATGGCCGGCTCCCTGCGTGGAGGGGAACTTGGCCAAGGATCGCGGCGAGACGCCTTGATCGGCGTCAAGCCGGCGGATCGGGAGAAGCCAGGGTCAAGAGGGATCCTGGGCGCAAGGCCCAGGATGACGGTGGATTGTCACTCCCTCCGTCATCCTCCGGCTCGACCATGACGGGGACGAGAGGCGAAGCCGGGAGCCTTTTCGCCCGCCAGCGTGTTGCTCCGCCATGCATCACTTCACACGCTCCCGCCATGGACGCTGACGCCCTGTTCACGGGCTGGGACCCGATCATCCGCATCCTGGTGGTCGGGGCTGCGGCCTATTTCGCCCTGGTGATCGTGCTGCGAGCCTCAGGCAAGCGGACCCTGTCCAAGCTCAACGCCTTCGACCTGGTGGTGACAGTAGCCATCGGCTCGACCTTTTCCAGTATCCTGACCTCCAAGGACCTGGCCCTGGCCGAAGGGGTGGCGGCCCTGGCCCTGCTGGTCGGCCTGCAATACGCCGTCACCTTCCTGTCGGTGCGGATCAAGGGGATCGACAAGCTGGTCAAGTCCGAGCCCAGCCTGCTGCTGAAGGACGGCGAGCCCCTGCCCGGCGCCCTGCGTCAGCAGCGGGTGACGCAGGAGGAGCTGTTGGCGGCCATCCGCACCTCAGGCGGCGCCCAGCTTTCGGACGCCGCCTTCGTGGTTCTGGAGTCTGACGGCAGCCTCAGCGCCGTCCTCAAGGGCTAAGGCCGATCAGCCCTTGGGGGTGGGGACGTACACCTCGCCGCCGGTGGCGCGGAACTTCTCGCTCATCTGCGCCATGCCCTCGTCGGCCACGGCGTTTTGGCCGCGGGCGGCCTCGCGGATGTCCTGACTGATCTTCATCGAGCAGAACTTCGGGCCGCACATGGAGCAGAAGTGCGCCGTCTTGTGCGCCTCCTTGGGCATGGTCTCGTCGTGATAGAGGCGCGCCGTCTCCGGATCGAGACCCAGATTGAACTGATCCTCCCAGCGGAATTCGAACCGCGCGCGCGACAGAGCGTCGTCCCAGGCCCGGGCCGAGGGGTGGCCCTTGGCGAGGTCGGCGGCGTGGGCGGCGATCTTGTAGGTGATCACCCCGTCCTTCACGTCCTTGCGGTCGGGCAGGCCCAGATGCTCCTTGGGCGTGACGTAGCAGAGCATGGCGGTGCCGAACCAGCCGATCATGGCCGCGCCGATGGCGCTGGTGATGTGGTCATAGCCCGGCGCCACGTCGGTCGTCAGCGGGCCGAGCGTATAGAAGGGGGCCTCGCCGCAGACGGCCAGCTGCTTGTCCATATTGGCCTTGATCTTGTGCATGGGCACGTGGCCCGGACCCTCGATCATGGTCTGGACCCCGTACTTCCAGGCCACCTGGGTCAGCTCGCCCAGGGTCTCCAGCTCGGCGAACTGGGCCGCGTCATTGGCGTCGGCGATGGAGCCGGGCCGCAGGCCGTCGCCCAGGCTGAAGCTGATGTCATAGGCCCGCATGATCTCGCAGATGTCTTCGAAATGCTCGTAGAGGAAGCTCTCGCGGTGGTGGGCCAGGCACCACTTGGCCATGATCGAACCGCCCCGGGAGACGATGCCGGTCACCCGGTTGGCGGTCAGCGGCACATAGGGCAGACGCACGCCGGCATGGATGGTGAAGTAGTCCACCCCCTGCTCGGCCTGCTCGATCAGGGTGTCGCGGAACACCTCCCAGTTCAGGTCCTCGGCGACGCCGTTCACCTTTTCCAGGGCCTGGTAGATGGGCACGGTGCCGATGGGCACGGGGCTGTTGCGGATGATCCAGTCGCGGATGTTGTGGATGTTGCGGCCGGTGGACAGGTCCATGACCGTGTCGGCGCCCCAGCGGATGGCCCAGACCATCTTGTCCACCTCGTCGGCCACGGCGGAGAGCACCGCGGAATTGCCGATATTGGCGTTGATCTTGACCAGGAAGTTCCGGCCGATGGCCATCGGCTCCAGCTCGGTGTGGTTGATGTTGGCCGGGATGATCGCCCGGCCGCGGGCGATCTCGTCGCGGACGAATTCCGGGGTCACCAGGTCGGGGATCGAGGCGCCGAAGTCCTCGCCGTCGCGGATGAAGGCCTCGCCTTCCTTGCGGCGCAGGTTCTCGCGGATGGCCACATATTCCATCTCGGGCGTGACGATGCCGCGGCGGGCATAGTCCATCTGGGTGACGCTGGCGCCGGGGCGGGCGCGATAGACCCGACGGGGCTGGCTGAATTCCGGCGCCAGATGGGCGCCGCGGGCGAAGCCGTTGTCCTCCGGCTTGACGTTCCGGGGCTCTGAGACGACCTCCACATCGCCGCGGGAGACCACCCACGGCTCGCGGGTGCGGGGCAGGCCCTTGTCGATATCGATGCTGGCGGTGGGGTCGGTATAGGGGCCCGACGGATCATAGAGCGTCACCGGCGGCTCGCCGGCGCTCTCGTGGACCGCCACTTCGCGGAACGGCACCCGGATGTCGGGCCAGAGCCGGCCGGCCTCATAGACCTTGCGCGAGCCCGGCCGCTCGCCCGTGGGGATGGCGTCGGCGTCGAGGGTTGGCGTGAGCGGCTTGTTCATGGGCGAACCTTGAGTAGAAGCATCTGAGTTGGGAGCGGCCTAGCCGGCCGCGCGGCGATAGCCGACCAGGGTCAGCCAGACCCCGACGCCTACGGCGGCGAGGCCTGCGGCGACCACCAGGGGCGTGGAGGCGATGACATTGTCGGCCAGGTCGAAGATGACGCTGGGGGCGAAGATCAGGAACACGCCGCGCAACGTCAGGAGCCAGATGGTGAGGCTGAGCGCGATCTCGGCGGGCGTGCGCCAGCGCTGATGGACCGCCATCAGGGCCAGACCGGCCAGGACGAGCAGCATGCCGGTGACGAAGGTCAGGGCCGGGTCGCCCTGGAATCCCTCGATCAGGCCGATGAGATCGTCACGGCGCAGCACCGCAGCGGCGCCGGCCACGGCCAGGAACGGCCCGAGAATCCGGGCGGTCAGTCGTGTCGAATCCAGTACCCGCGCCATGGCGCTCTCCCTTCCCTTCGCCGGCATGACCCGGATCAGGTTCTACGGGTCGCGGGCTCGCCCGCCTCTCAGCCGCCCAAGCGCGGCCCCCCGAGGACAGCGGAAGTCTAGTCGCGACGTCGCGTCGCGCCAAGGGGCTGCGGCTGCGCCCCGGTTTGGCCGCAATAGCTCGCAAAACCGGTATGGAACATTGGCGCCGGCCGCCGGGTTGTGGGCCCAAGGAGCAATCATGAATACGAAACTGAACATCGCAGCGCCCCTCGGCGCTCTCGCCGCCCTGACCCTCGCCGGCTGCGCGGCCAACACGCCGGGCCAGCAGGCGGCCACGGGATCTGGCGTCATGGCGTCGGCGACCGCCGCGCCCAGTGAGCGCGCCTGCTTCCGGGTCAGCGGCATCCGCGGCCAGAAGATCGTCGATCGCAGCACTGTGCTGTTCCGCACCAGTGTGGGACGCCAGGAGGTCTTCCGCATGGACATGCGCAACGCCTGCCTGAGCACGGCCAGTTCCGACCCGCTGGTGCTGATCCCGGCCGGCGGTTCGGACGTCGTCTGCGACCGGCTGGATCTGGACGTGAAGGTGGCCACGCCGATCGGCGCGACGCCCTGTCTGATTCAGGAGGTGCGCAAGCTGACCGTGGCCGAGGTCGCCGCCCTGCCCAACGATCAGCGCCCCTGATCCTCGACCCCTATGCCGGCCGCCTCCAGGGCTGAGCGCAGCGGCGCCAGGCCCGGCCCGTATCTGCGCCAGCGGCCGATCGAGCTGGCGTAGATCGGGCTGCGCACCTGCACCGAGCTCGCCGTCGCCACGGGGGCTGCGTTCTCGTGGAAGGCCAGGCACCGCGGGTCGAAATCCAGGCTACAGAAGTCGAGGATGCGCCGGGTCTCGCCCTCCTGGTCGGCCACCAGATCCTCATAGGCGAGTTCCGTGAACCGATCAGGCGGCAGCACCGCGCGCCAGTGGGCGATCAGCCGCTCGAAACCGGCATAGTAGGCGCCGGTGTCGGCCAGATCGTAGGCGTAGTCGTAATAGGAAAAACCGGTCGCAAAGAGCTGTCGGAAGTTCGACAGGCCCGCATCCATGGGATGACGCCGCAGGCAGATGATCCGCGCGTTTGGCAGGGCGCGATGGATCAGGCCGGCATAGACGAAGTTCAGCGGCATCTTGTCGATGAACCGGCCCTCGCCCGCCACCAGGGGCGCCACGCTCTGCACATAGGCCGCGCCGGCCTTGCGCAGATCGATCTCGCCGGCGGCCTCCAGGGTGGTCTCATCCAGCACGAAGGCGCCGGGCGAACCGGTCATCCGCTTGAGGATCAGGCCGAAATTGGTGAGCTCGCCGGCTGAGGTCACGTCTGGGTGGCTGGAGAGAATGCGGTCCACCAGGGTGGTGCCGGTCCGCGGCAGGCCCACGATGAAGATCGGCCGGTCGGAGGCATCGCCCGTGGCTGCGTCGCCGGGCCCGAAGGTCGCCTGGGCCGCCGCGAACAGGTCGGCGTCGGCCCTGGGATCGTAACCGATCTGTCGGCGCTTGGCGGACTTGGCCTTGATCAGCCAGTCCAGCGCGGTCTCGGGCTTGCCCAAATCCTCGTAGGTCTTGGCCAGGGCGTGGCCCAGGTGCAGCCGCCGCTCGGCGTCCGCCCCGGCGGCGGCGAACTGCGCCTCCAGCTCACGGATGAAGTTGGCCGCAGGGGTCTGGCGGCGCAGCTGCACCCGGGATGACCAGGCGCGGTGCAGGCGGGGGTCGAGGGCGAGCGCCTGGGCATAGGCCGCCTCGGCGCCCTCGAAGTCGCCGGAGAACTGGCGCGAGGCCGCCAGGTTATAGGCGAAACTGGCGTTGCGGGGCTCGCGGGCGAAGGCGGCCTCGAAATAGCCGATGGCGCGCTGATGCAGACCCGCCCGGCTGTAGACCACGCCCAGGGTGTCGAGGGTCAGGGCGTCGGCCGGGCCTCGGCCCGCGGCGACCTGGGCCTGGGTCAGGGCCTCGTCCCGACGATTTAGCGCGATGAGGCAGCGGGCCAGCTGGGCCGGCGCCCGGGGATCGTCGAGATCAAGGGAGGCCGCGCGGCCAAACAGCTCGGCGGCCTTGCCGGGATTGTCGTGATCGGCCGCCAGGACGCCCAGCAGGAACCAGGCGCGGGCCGCGCCGGGATCGATCGACAGAACCTCCATGCACAGGGCGTGGGCCGGCTCATAGGCCTTGTCGGCCATCAGCCGCTCGGCCCGGATGAGGCGCTGCGCGTGGATTTCAGAAGGCTGTGCGGTCATGGGGCGCCGTCAAACCAGTGCATACGCGCTCATATTTTCGTCATACTGAATAATTGCGTTCTGCGGCGCAACAACGCCCTTGAGACGCTGTCGCAGCGGTCCCCAGCCTGCCTATCAGCAAAGCCGAGGGGAACAATCATGCGTCTCAACCTGTCTTCGCGGGCAGCCCTGCTGACCTCGATCAGCGCGCTCGCCGTTACTGTCGCCACGCCCACTGTCGTCTCCGCCCAGGCCGTCGAGGTCGAGGAACTGATCATCACCGCCACCCGGCGGAACTCCACCGTCCAGGACGCCCCGATCAACATCGCCGCCGTCGGCGCGGTGGAGATGCAGAAGCAGGGCCTGACCGACCTCTCCGACGTGGCCAAGTGGGTGCCCGGCATCCACATCGTCGATCAGGGGTCGCGCTCGGACAACCGGATCATCGTGCGCGGCCTCAACGCCGACCCCTTGGGCTCGGACGAAGGCGTGACCGCCGGCGGCGGCACGGTGGCCACCTATGTGGGCGAAATCCCGCTCTATGTGGACCTGAAGACCAACGACCTGGAGCGGGTGGAGATTCTGCTGGGGCCGCAGGGCACCCTCTATGGCGCCGGCACCCTGGGCGGCGCGATCCGCTACATCCCCAACAAGCCGGACTTCAGCGCGCCGATGATGGAGGTGCGCGCCGACGCCTATCAGTACAGCGAATCGGCGTCGCTCTCCAACGACGTCGGCGTCACCTTCAACGCGCCGATCAGCGACACCTTCGCCCTGCGCGCCTCCTTCGACCGGCTGCACGACACCGGCTTCATCGACTACAACTTCCTGGTCCAGCAGCCCGGCATCTCCGATCCCGATCCCGACTTCAGCGACCCGACCGCGGTGTCGCAGAACCTGAGACACGAGAAGGATGCGAACTACGAGTACGTCACCTCGGGCCGGCTGGCGGCGCGCTGGGCGCCCACCGACTGGCTGGACGGGACGCTCACCTATCACTTCCAGGACAAGGATGTCGGCGCCCGTCAGGTCAGCCATCGCCGCAGCACGCTGGCGACCGGCGACTATGAATCGGCAGAGCGGGTGCTGGAGCCCAACACGCGCTGGAACGAACTGCTGGCCCTGGAGGTCACCGCCGACCTCGGCTTCGCCCAGCTGACCTCGTCCACCGGCAAGTCGCGCTATACCGAGCGCGGCCAGCGCGACCAGACCGACCTGCTGATCAGCCTGGAATACAGCTACGAGGCCTTCCCGACCTTCACCGCCTACACCCTGGAAGAGGCCGGACAGCAGGTTCTCAGCGAGGAACTGCGGCTTGTCTCGGACCACGAGGGCCCGTTCAGCTGGATCCTCGGCGGCTTCTATTACGAGCTCGACTCCAATTCCTCGAGCAAGGAGTTCACACCCGGCTACGCCGAGTGGCTGGGCGGTGAGCGGCCCGACGCCCTAGAATACTATAACGTCAACCTCAATGACCTCAAAGAACAGGCCATCTATGGCGAGGTCTCCTACGAGATCACCCCCGCCTGGCAGGTGACCGTCGGCGCGCGGCGGTACTCCTATGAACTGGAAACCTTCCAGGCCGTCGACTTCCCGTTGCTCAACAGCGTGTTCTTTGGCGCGGCGCCAGACGAGATCAACCTGGCCTTCGAGCCGGGCGGTCAGGAGGATGACGGCTGGCTCTACAAGTTCAACACCTCCTACCAGTTCACCGACGACATCCTGGGCTATCTGACGGTCAGCGAGGGCTACCGGATCGGCAATTCCAATGGCGTCGGCCCCTGCCCCGACCCCCTGCCGACCAATCAGCTGAGCTGCGCCCTGCCCAACGAACTGGCCTATCAGCCCGACAAGACCCTGAACTATGAGGTCGGGCTGAAGACCCAGCTGTTCGATGACCGCCTGATCCTGAACGGCTCGGCCTATTACATCGAATGGAGCGATCCGCAGGTCGCCTCGGCCACGGAAAACGGTCTGATCCCCATCACCAAGAACGGCGCGGCGGCCGAGTCCAAGGGGGTGGAGATCAACTTCATCGGCCAGGTCACCAGCGATCTGACCGTCCGCGGCAGCTATTCCTACAACACCTCCGAGCTCACCGAGGTGACGCCGAACCTGGTGCCGCGCTTCAACCCGCCGGGCTTCCAGGGCACCATCACCTATGAGGATGGCATGCCCGGCGACCGCCTGCCCGGCTCGCCCGAGCACCAGGGCAGCCTGTTCATCGACTATGAGCGGCCGCTCTCCAATGGCATGAACTTCGGCGTCAACTACGGCGTCACCGCGCTCGGCGATGTGCTGACCCGCACTGGCGGCCGGGCCGAGAGCCTGACGCTGGACGGCTATCAGGTGCACAACGCCGCGGTGTCGCTCAGCACCGATGTCTGGACCGCCACCCTCTATGTGAAGAACCTGTTCGACGAGTTCGCCGAGACCGGCGCGCGGGCCACCAGCCAGTACAACCAGCCGGTCTTCGACGGAGACGGCGACCGCGTCTATGTCCGCAGCTACTACACCTATGTCCTGCCGCCCCGGGCCATCGGGGTGCGCTTCACCCGCAAGTTCGGGGGGTGAGCGCACCGATCCGCCGTCGAGGCTGACGCTGGGTCGTCCTTGACGGCGGCGAGACCATGAGCGTCCCCTGGGCCAAGGGCCGCATCCTGCGGCCTGCAATCTGGGGGACGTCACGTGACCATCGAACTCGTCATGCTGGCCTGGACACTGGTCCTGGCCTTCGTTCAGATCCTGCTCTTCGACATGGCCCGCACGTCGCAATACGGGCTGAAGTGGAACACCGGCGCCCGGGACGAGGAGATGCCGCCCCTCAACCCCCGCGCCAACCGGCTGCAGCGGGCCCAGGCCAATCTGTTCGAAACCCTGCCCCTGTTCATCGGCGCGGTGCTGATCGTCCAAGTCACCGGCCGCGGCTCGGAGCTGACCGCCATCGGGGCGCAGATCTATTTCTGGGCCAGGGTCGCCTATGTGCCGCTCTACGCCTTTGGCGTCCGGGGCCTCCGATCCCTGGCCTGGCTGGTCAGCATCGTCGGGCTTGGGCTGGTCGCCGCCCCGATCCTGATCCCCTGACCGCCTGACCCCGGCTGGGGCGCAGACGCGCGGGGAGGCGCGTGCTCGAGCGCGCCCCGTAAAAGTGGAATCCGGTTTTACGGATGAGACGCGCTCAAGCTCTTGAAGCTAGAGCATGATTCAACGATCAGACGGTTCCGTCTGATCGTATCATGCTCTAGGGCAAGTTTCAGTTCATCGAGGAGCCTGATCATGCACCTGGCCCGTTTTCCCCGCGCCCGTTTCGCCCATCTGCCGACCCCCTATGTAGGCCCTCCCAGATGCGAAGACCCGCGTATCAGTACAGTGTAGAGTCCTGTCGGGACGGCCGCTCCATCCAAGAACAACACATCGCCTTAGCATCACTCCTC
>CALEOQ010000459.1 GCA_937910255.1 uncultured Caulobacteraceae bacterium
GGGAGGGTGGAGGAAGGTGAGAGATAGGTGGTGGGGGGGTGGGGTGGGTGTGTTTTTTTTTTTTCAAGCAAGAGACGGCATACGAGATTACGGCGTGACTGGAGTTCAGACGTGTGCTCTTCCGATCTCGCCCGAAGGCGAAGACCAGGCAAGAGGGCTCGTCTGGGCTCGGCCGGGCCTCGGCCTCCGCCGCCCAGCGCCGGAGCACGTCGGCGCTGGTGTCGCGCCGGACGCCGAGATTGTAGGCGGTGACCTCCGGCCGCCCGACCAGGGCGCGGCCCAGCCAGCCCTGGTGATCGGGATCGCCGACGCCGGCCACAAAGGAGTCCCCGAAGGCGAGGATGCGCACCCGCCTAGCGCCCCTTGAAGTCCGGGCGGCGCTTTTCGACGAAGGCGGCCATGCCCTCCTTCTGGTCCTCGAAGGCGAACAGGGAGTGGAACAGCCGCCGCTCCACCGCCACGCCGGCGCTGAGCGTGGTCTCGTAGGCGGTCTCCACCAGCTCCTTGTTCATCATCACCGCCACCGGGGACTGGCCGGCGATCTTGGCCGCCGCCGCCAGGGCCTCGGCCACCAGGGCCTCGGCCGGGACGATGCGCGAGACCAGCCCCGCCCGCTCGGCCTCGACGGCGTCCATCATCCGGCCGGTCAGGATCATGTCCATGGCCTTGGACTTGCCCACATAGCGGGTCAGGCGCTGGGTGCCGCCAATGCCGGGCATGACGCCGAGATTGATCTCCGGCTGGCCGAACTTCGCCGTGTCGGCGGCGATGATGAAGTCGCACATCATGGCCAGCTCGCAGCCGCCGCCCAGGGCGAAGCCCGCGACCGCGGCGATGATCGGCTTGCGGCAGGCCTCGATCCGCCGGGCGCTGCGGGCGAAGGTGTCGGCCAGGAACATGTCGGCATAGGACTTGTCGGCCATCTCCTTGATGTCGGCGCCGGCGGCGAAGGCCCGTTCCGAGCCGGTGAGCACCAGGCAGCGGACCTCGGGATCGGCCTCGGCGACGTCCAGGGCCGCCTCCAGGTCGGCGAGCAGCCGGGCGTTGAGGGCGTTCAGGGCCTCGGGCCGGTTGAGGCGGATCAGGGTGACGGGGCCATGGGCCTCGATGAGCAGGGTCTCGTAGCTGGGCGCGGACATGGCGGCCTCCTCTTCAGATACGTGTCCCGCCGCTTAAGGCCCCTCGACCTCATAGCCAAGGGCGCGCAGGCGTGCGGGCAGGCCGTCCTCGCCCAGCAGGTGGCCCGCGCCCACCACGACCACCGAGCGTCCCGCCCCCTCAAGCCGAGCCTCAAGCTGTTCAATCCAGGCGGTGTTGCGATCGACGACCATGCGCCGATAGAGGCCGGGCGCCGCCTCACGCATGGGGTCCAGGGCCTCGGCCTCCAGGCCCGCCAAGTCGCCGGACAGCCAGGCGGCGATCAGCCGGTCGTACCCTTGAGGGTCCTCCTCCAGCTGCTCCAGGGTGTCGATCAGATTGGCCCACTGCTCGTCCATGGGGACGGCGTCGAACAGGGCGATCTGCTGCTCGGCGCTCTCCAGGGCCCGGCGCTCCAACATCGCCGGCGCGGTCAGGCTGACCTGTTTCTCCACCCCCTGCTCCACATCGGCGCCGGCTTCAGCGAAAGCGGCCGAGGCCAGCAGCACCTCGGCGAACCAGGGCTTGAGCCGGTCGAGCAGATTGGGCGGCAGGCCGTGGCGGGCCGCCAGCCGGGTGAGGCGCTCACGGCTTTCGGCCGGCAGCTGGGCATAGAGGGACTGGCCCGGCGGCAGGGCGCCATAGCGCATGGCCAGCATCGCGGCCTGGGCTTCGGTCTCCGGATCCACCGGCAGTTCGAACCAGAGGTCGTCGGCCTGGGCCAGGGCGGCGTCCAGGGCCTGGGGCCGCCAGGGCAGATCCGGCGGCAGCAGATGCATGGAGCCGAACAGCACCATCTCGGAATCGGCGTCGCGGACGATCCACAGGGCGGGCTCGGCCCGGGCCGGCTGCGGCGCGCAGGCCGCCAGGGCGATCAGAAGGCCCAGCAGGCCCATGAGGCGGGTCATCGGCTTCAGCCTTTCTGGCAGACGAGGCAGTAGAAGGTCGACCGGCCGGCCTGAACCTCCCGGGCGATGGTCCCGGCGCAGCCGGGATTGGGACAGGGCGCGCCCTCCCGCCCATAGGCGCGGAAACTGTGTTGAAAATAGCCCAGCGCCCCGTCGGCGGCGGCGTAGTCGCGCAAGGTCGAGCCCCCGGCGGCGATGGCCGCCTGCAGAACTTGGCGGATGGCGTCCACGAGGCCCCTGAGCCGGGGCCGGCTGATCTTGCCCGCCGGACCGAAGGGCGAGATGCGGGCCATGTGCAGGGCTTCGCACACATAGATGTTGCCCAGGCCAGCGACGATCCTCTGGTCCAGCAACAGGGTCTTGGGGCCCTGTTTGCGGCCTTCGAAGGCGCGGGCCAGGTGGGCGGCGTCGAAATCGTCGGACAGGGGCTCTGGCCCCATGCCGGCGAACCAGGGATGGCTGGGCAGCGCCTCGGTGGGGATCAGGCCCATATAGCCGAACCGACGGGGGTCGTAATAGGTGACCCGGCCGCCGGCCTCCGTCTCGAAGACCACATGGGCGTGGCGGGGGTCAGGATCGGCGGCGTAGACGAACTGGCCCGGCCGGATCGTCCCCTCGGGGCGGGCGATCTCGAAGCGGCCGCTCATGCCCAGATGCATGACCAGGGTGTCCCCCCGGTCGGTGGGGGCCAGCACGTACTTGGCCCGCCGCGAGAGGGTTTCGATCCGCGCCCCGGCCAGCCGCTGGACGAAGCCCTCGGGGAAGGCAAAGCGCAGGTCCGGGCGGCGAAGCTCCACGCGGTTCAGGCGCTGGCCGTCCAGGACGGGCGCCAGGCCGCGGCGGACGGTCTCGACCTCGGGAAGTTCAGGCATGGTCCATCGCTTGGCAGAGGCTGCGCCTGCGATCAACTTCAACCACGCCCTGCGGCCTTCCGCTGGCGTGCGGCCGCGCAGAAGGCTAAGAGGCGAGCCATGACCGGACCTGCCGCCACCTTCGGCTTTCGCGACGTTGCGGCCGACGAGAAGCCGCGCCTGGTGCGCGGAGTCTTCGACCGCGTCGCCCGCCGCTATGACCTGATGAACGACCTGATGAGCGGCGGGGTCCACCGCCTCTGGAAGGACGCCGTCGCCGCCCGCCTGAACCCGCAGCCCGGCGAGGTCATCATCGACTGCGCCGGCGGCACCGGCGACATGGCCCGGCGCTTCGCCAAGATGGCCAGGCGCGCCCAGCAGCGCCGGGGCGGTCCCGACGCCACCATCCTGCTGATGGACTACAACGCCGAGATGATCACGGCGGGCCGCGAAAAGGGCTCCGAGCCGGAGATCTGCTGGAGTGTCGGGGACGCCCAAGCCCTGCCCCTGCCCGACGCCTGCGCCGACGCCTATGTGATCTCGTTCGGCATCCGCAATGTCACCGATATTCCTGCGGCCCTGCGGGAGGCCCGGCGGGTGCTGAAGCCCGGCGGGCGGTTCCTGTGCCTGGAGTTTTCCCGGCCGGTCACCGAGCCCATGCAGAAGGCCTATGACGCCTATTCCTTCAAGGTCATCCCCGCCGTGGGCGAGCTGGTGGCCAAGGACCGGGAGTCCTACCAGTATCTGGTGGAGAGCATCCGCCGCTTTCCCGACCAGGAACGGTTCGCCCAGATGATGCGCGAGGCCGGCTTTTCCCGGGTGAGCTACACCAATTTCACCGCCGGGGTGGCGGCGATGCACCAGGGCTGGGCCATCTGACATGGCGCGTCCCGCCGCCTATGGCCGGCTCCTGGCCGCCGCCTGGACCCTGGCCCGTCACGACGCCCTGCTGCCTGTCGAGCTGGAAGCCCTCTATCCGCCGCCGATCCGCGACCTCGGGCGGGCCTTGCGCCTGCTGGCGGGCAAACAGGCCCGCGACGGGCGGCCGGGCGAGCGCCTGGCCCGCGCCCTCGTCCAGCTTGGCCCCGTGGCCATCAAGCTCGGCCAGCTCCTCTCCACCCGGGCCGACATCTTCGGCGCGCCCTTCGCCGAGGACCTGTCGCGGCTGAAGGACCGGCTGGCGCCCTTCCCGGCCGAGATCGCCCGGGCCCAGGTGGAGGCCGCCCTCGGCGCGCCGATCGAGACCCGGTTTTCCGAGTTCGGCGAGGCCGTGGCCGCCGCCTCCCTGGCCCAGGCCCATGATGCGCGCCTGCGCGACGGCCGCCGCGTGGCGGTCAAGGTGCTGCGGCCCCATATCGGCGTCCGGGTCGCCCAGGATTCCGCGGCCCTGGCCCAGGCCGCCCAGCTGGCGGCCCGCTATGTGCCCGCCGCCCGCCGGCTGGAGCCCGAGGCCTTCGCCCGCACGGTGATCCGCGCCACCGAGCTGGAGCTCGACCTGCGCCTGGAGGCCGCCGGCTGTGACGAACTGGGCCAGGTGATGGCCCGCGACGGCTACATGACCGCCCCGGCCGTGATCTGGGAGGGCGTAGGCAAGCAGGTCCTGACCCTGGAATGGGCGGCCGGCGCGCCCCTGTCCGATCCCGCCGCCCTGGAGCTGCCGGGCCTGGACCGGCCGACGCTCGCCTCCAACCTGCTGCGGGCCTTCCTTTCCCAGGCGCTCGACCACGGCGTCTTCCATGCCGACCTGCATGAGGGAAACCTGTTCGTCGAGGCGCCGGCCAGGATCACGGCCGTGGACTATGGCATCGTCGGACGCCTTGGCCCCGACGAGCGGCGCTACCTAGCCGAGATCCTCTGGGGCTTCCTGGACCGGGACTACCCCCGGGTGGCCGAGGTGCATTTCCGCGCCGGCTACGTGCCCGCCCACCACGACCGGGCGGCCTTCGCCCAGGCCCTGCGGGCGGTGGGGGAGCCGCTGTTCGGCCGCGCCGCCAGCCAGGTCTCCATGAGCCGGGTGCTGATCCAGCTGTTCGAGATCACCGCCCTGTTCGACATGCGCCTGCGCCCCGAACTGGTGCTGCTGCAGAAGACCATGATGACGGTGGAGGGGGTGGCCCGCCGCATCGATCCCGACCACGACATCTGGGCCGCCGCCGATCCGGTGGTGCGCCGTTGGATCGCCCGCGAGCTGGCCCCGCCCGCCCAGGCCAAACACCTGGCCCAGGAGAGCCTGGACATCCTCCAGGGCCTCAAGCGCCGGCTGCAGGCGCCCGACCCCACAGTGGCCGTGGTCACAGGTCCGGAGCGGGACTCCAGCTGGCTATGGTTCTTCCTGGGCGCCCTGACCGCCGGCGGCGCCTTCCTGCTGGGCGCGCTCGCCTGAGGCCCGATCAGGCTCAGTCGTCGGCGCGCTCGGCCTCGCGGGCCTTCTGCTCTTCCCAATAGGCGGCCCCGTTGTCGGGCTTGAACATGGTCCGCGGCGCGCCGGCCGCCGTGGCCACGGCGAAGACATTGGCCTCCGGGTCATAGATCAGGGTGTCGCCGTTGCCCCGCTTGAGCGTCTCCGCGCTGGCCGGCGGATCATTGACGAAGGCGTGGGCCTTGCGGACGAAATCATCCAGGTCGGCGGCCCCGAAAGCCTCGCCATTGCGGGCATAGGCGCGCTCGGCGTTCTCCTGGGCCGAATAGCGCTGGGTCTCCGACCACAGGGGGCGACCATCCACCTGCGGGATCGGCGCCCGCGCCGCAGCCGAAGACGTCGCTGGCGCGGTGGCCGAGGCGTCCTGAGCCGCCTCGCCCGCGTTGGGGGCCGGCGTCACCGCCGAGGGCCCGTTGTCACAGGCGGCGAGAATGAAAAGGCTGGCGCCCGCCGCGAGCGCCCAAGCTGACCGCATCATCACGGTGTTTCTCTCCAGAGTTCAGCTTCAAGCTGTAGCGGAACGAACAAAGAACAGATGCGGCGGTTTGTCCAGCGCCTATATGCGGCTATAGCGGTGCGGCGTTGGCGGAAGGGACACGAAGCCTTGGCGGATAAGCGAGTTCTCCTGATCGTGGGCGGCGGGGTGGCCGCCTATAAGGCCCTGGAGCTGACGCGGCTGCTGCGCAAGGCCGGCGTCGGCGTGCGTCCGATCCTCACCCACGCCGGCGCCCAGTTCGTCACGCCACTCTCCCTGGCGGCGCTGGCCGAAGACAAGGTCTATTCCGAGCTCTTCTCGCTGACCGACGAAGCCGAGATGGGCCATATCCAGCTGTCCCGCTCGGCCGACCTGGTGGTGGTGGCGCCGGCCACCGCCGACCTGATGGCCAAGGCCGCCCACGGCCTGGCCGGAGATCTCGCCTCCACCACCCTGCTGGCCACCGACAAGCCGGTGCTGATGGCCCCGGCCATGAATGTGCGCATGTGGGAGCACGCCGCCACCAAGCGGAACCTGGCCACCCTGAAGGCCGACGGCGTCGCTTTCGTGGGCCCCGACGACGGCGCCATGGCGTGTGGCGAATATGGCCCCGGCCGCATGGCCGAGCCCGCCGTCATCTTCGACGCGATCATGGGGATGCTGGAAGGCGAGGCTGAGCGGCCGCTGGCCGGCCGCCGGGCCATCGTCACCGCCGGCCCCACCGCCGAGCCCATTGACCCGGTGCGCTATCTGACCAACCGATCCAGCGGCAAGCAGGGCTATGCGATCGCAGAGGCCCTGGCGGCCCTGGGCTGCGAGGTCACCCTGGTGTCCGGACCCACGGCGCTTTCGGCCCCTGCCGGCGTCAAGCGGGTGCAGGTGGAGACGGCGCGCCAGATGCTGGCCGCCTGCCAGGCCGCCCTGCCCGCCGACCTCGCCGTCTGCGTCGCCGCCGTCGCCGACTGGCGCCCGGCCGACGAAGGCGCGGTGAAGATCAAGAAGACCGGCGAGGCGCCGCCGGCCCTGCGGCTGGTGGAGAACCCCGACATCCTGGCGACCCTGTCGGCGGCCGGACCCGACCGGCCCCGGCTGGTGGTCGGCTTCGCCGCCGAGACCAATGACGTGGAGGCCTACGCCCAGGCCAAGCTGGCGCGGAAGGGCTGCGACTGGATCGTGGCCAATGATGTCAGCGCCCCCGGCGTCATGGGCGGCGACGACAACACCGTCTCCATCGTCAGCGCCACGGGCGTGGAGCGCTGGGACAAGACCGCGAAATCCGACGTGGCGACCAAGCTCGCCGAACGCATGGCGAAGGCCCTGGCATGACCCCGAAGATCAAGATCACCCGCCTGGCCCGCAATGCCGACCTGCCCCTGCCGGCCTATGAGACCGCGCTGGCCGCCGGCATGGACCTGCGCGCCGCTGTGGCCGAGGACGCCCCGGTCGTGCTGCGGCCCATGGAGCGGGCCATGGTTCCCACGGGCCTGGCCATGGCCCTGCCGCCCGGCTTCGAGGGCCAGGTGCGTCCGCGCTCAGGGCTGGCGGCCAAGTCCGGCATCACCTGCCTGAATTCCCCGGGCACGGTGGACGCCGACTATCGCGGCGAGATGAAGGTCATCCTGATCAATCTGGGGGAAGAGGACTTCACCATCCGGCGCGGCGACCGCATCGCCCAGCTGGTGATCGCCCCGGTGATCCAGGCGGCCTGGGAAGAGGCCGAAAGCCTGGACGAAACCGCCCGCGGGGCCGGCGGCTTCGGCTCCACCGGCGCGAGCTAGTCGTACCAGGCCCGGCCGGCCCGCTCGATCAGGGCGAAGGCCCCGGCCGGCCCCCAGCTTCCGGCCGCATAGGGCTTGGGTGTCATGCCGGCCTCGGCCCAGGCCTCAGCCACGCCGTCCACCCAGCGCCAGGCCTGCTCCACCTCGTCGCGGCGGACGAAGAGCGCGCTGTTGCCCAGGATCACGTCGAGGATCAGCCGCTCATAGGCGATCCGCCGCCGGGCGTTTGGCCCGGAATAGGCCCGCAGCAGGGACAGCGACAGGGGCAGGGACTGCAGCCGCATGCCGCCCTGGGAAATCCCCGGCGCCTTGTTCATCAGCAGCAGTTCGATGTCCTCGTCCGGCTGAAGATCGATCACCAGCCGGTTGGCCACCAGGTCGCCCTCGGCCTGGCCGCCGAAGATCGAGTGGGGCACGCCCTTGAACTGGATGGCGATCTGGGTCCGCCGCTCGGGCAGGCGCTTGCCGGTGCGCAGGAAGAAGGGCACGCCGGCCCAGCGCCAGTTGTCGATATCCACCCGCAGGGCGACGAAGGTCTCCGTCGCGCTCTCCTGGCCGCGCTCCTCCTCATAGGAGGTCGCCGACTGGCCCTGGGCGACGCCGGCGGCGTATTGGCCCCGCACACTGGCCTGGGCGACATCCTGGCGGGTGAAGGGGCGCAGGGACCGCAGCACCTTGACCTTCTCGTTACGCAGGGACTCCGCCTCCATGTCCGAGGGCGGCTCCATGGCCACCAGGCAGAGGAGCTGCAGCACATGGTTCTGGATCATGTCGCGCAGGGCGCCATGCTCGTCATAATAGGGCCAGCGGTCCCCGACCCCTTCGGTCTCGGCCACGGTGATCTGCACGTGGTCGATGGTCAGGTTGTTCCACAGGGGCTCGAACAGGGTGTTGGCGAACCGCAGGGCGATCAGGTTCTGCACCGTCTCCTTGCCCAGATAGTGGTCGATGCGGAAGACCTGCTCCTCCTCGAACACCTGCGCCAGGGCGGCGTTGATGCCCCTGGAGCTTTCCAGGTCGTGGCCGATGGGCTTTTCCAGCACGATCCGGCTCTGCGGCGTGATCAGGCCGGCCCCGGCCAGGGCCTCGCAGACCCCCACATAGAGGCTGGGCGACAGGGCGAGATAGAAGATCGGCGCCTGGGCCTCGCCCAGGGCCTCGGTGATGACGGACAGCCGATCGGCCTTGGTGGCGTCCACCGCCCGGTAGTCCAGCCGCTGGACGAAGCGGTCCCAGACCTCGTCGTCCAGGGCCTGGGGGCTGGCCCGCTCGGTCACGGCGTCACGGACCATGGCCTGGAAGGCCTTGGGCGCGATCTCGGCCCGGGCGGCCGCGACGATCCGGAACCCGTCAGGCAGGAAACCGTCGGCGTCCAGGAAATAGAGGGACGGAAACAGCATCCGCAGGGCCAGGTCCCCGGCGCCTCCGAACAGGACGATCGCATCGGCTTGAGGCGCCTTGACCATGGATTTAACCTCCCTGGGCTGGAAATCGGTCGCGTGCGGTGGAGCTCGGGACCAGTAGGCCCTAACCCATTTAGGCAACGTCAAGGCCATGGCCCGGTTCGCCCCGAACCGCCAAGGCGTCAGGAGAAGGAGCCAACCTCGCCCCGGCGCGTTCTGCGCCCACGGGGGCGAATTTCACGGCATGACGATTATCGAACAGACACCTGCAGAGCTGGCGCCGCCGGCCCTGGACCTCACCCGATCGGCCCTGTTTCTCGACCTGGACGGCACCCTGGCGCCCCTTGTGGCCCGGCCCCAGGACGTGGGTCCAGAACCCCGCCGCACCGCCATCCTGGAGGAGCTGGTCCGGCGCATGGAGGGTCGAGTGGCGATCCTCTCGGGCCGCACCCTGGCCGAGATCGATCACATTCTCGATAGCGCCGTGCGCCCCGTGGCCGCCGTCCATGGCCTGGACCGGCGCGAGCCCGACGGGACCCACAGCCCGCCCGAGCCCCATCCCGACCTTCCAGCGGTGGCCGACGCCTTCCGTGACCTGGAGGCTTCAACGCCCGGCCTGCTGGTGGAGGCCAAGGGGCTCAGCGTCGCCCTGCACTATCGCCAGGCGCCCGACCAGGCCGACGCCGTGCGCGCCCTGGCCCAGGACTGGGCTGAGCGCACGGGCCTGAAGATGCAGCCCGGGCACATGGTGGTCGAGCTGCGCACCCCTGGGCCGGACAAGGGCGACTCCCTGGCCAGCTTCATGGAGACAGCCCCGTTCCGCGGCGCGATCCCGGTCTTTGTCGGCGACGATCAGACCGACGAACCGGCCTTCGCCGCCGCTCGCCGCCTGGGCGGCGCGGGCGTGCTGGTGGGCCAAATACGGAACAGTGCGGCCACCCATCGGTTGGAAGATGTGAACGCTGTGCTGAACTGGCTGGAGGCCGCCCTATGAGTCGTCTGATCGTCGTGTCCAACCGGGTGAACCCGCCCGGCGGCAAGGGCGAGGAAAGTGTCGGCGGCCTGGCCATGGCGCTCGCCGCGGCGCTGCGGGAATATTCCGGGATCTGGTTTGGCTGGAGCGGGCGAACCACGCCGATGTTCACCGGCCAGCTGGCCATGCGCCGCATCGAGGGCGTGACGGTGGCCACCGTCGATCTCGAGCAGAGCGACTATGACGAGTATTACAACGGCTACGCCAACAAGACCCTGTGGCCCCTGTTCCACTACCGGGTCGACCTGACGGCCTATGACCGCACCTTCGACGAGGGCTATCAGCGGGTGAATCGGCGGTTCGCCGAGACCCTGCGGCCCCTGATCGAGCCGGACGACCTCATCTGGGTCCACGACTACCACCTGATCCCCATGGCCCGGGAGCTGCGGCGCCTAGGGGTCAAGAACCGGATCGGCTTCTTCCTGCACATTCCCTGGCCGGCCCATCAGCTGATGGTCACCCTGCCCAGCCACAAGGCCCTGGTGGAAGCCCTGTTCGACTACGACCTGGTGGGCTTCCAGACGCCGGAATATGTCACCGCCTTCCAGGAATATGTGGAGGCCGAGGCTGGCGGTGAAATCCTGGGCGAGGACCGGCTGAAGGCCTTCGGCCGCACGGTGCAGACCGGCGCCTTTCCCATCGGCGTCGACGCCCAGGACTTCGCCGAGATGGTCGCCTCGGAACGGGCGGCCAGGACCTATGACCGGATGGCCGCCCATACGGTGTTTCGCAAACTGATCATCGGCGTCGACCGGCTGGACTATTCCAAGGGGCTGGAAGAACGCTTCCTCGGCTTCGAGCGGTTCCTGGCCGACAATCCCGAGCTGCGCCGGGAGGTGCTGATGGTGCAGGTGGCGCCGGTGAGCCGGGAGTCGGTCAATACCTATCAGGAGATCCGCGGCCGCCTGGACGCCCTGTCCGGGCGGATCAATGGCGAGCACGCCGACCTGGACTGGAACCCCCTGCGCTGCGTGAACCGCAACTATCGCCGGGACGAGCTGGCCGGGCTCTATCGCGCCGCCAAGGTCGGGCTGGTGACGCCCCTGCGGGATGGGATGAACCTGGTGGCCAAGGAATATGTCGCGGCCCAGGATCCCAAGGATCCGGGCGTCCTGATCCTGTCGCGGTTCGCCGGCTCGGCCAATCAGCTGCCCGCCGCCCTGATCGTCAATCCCAACAGCCCAGATCGGAAGAGCGTCGTGTAGGGAAAGAGTGTAGATCTCGGTGGTCGCCGTATCATTAAAAAAAAAACAACGAAGCGACACAAGCTCTCTCTCGCGAGCACCTCAGAGCTCAAGCCTCCGCGCTGCAC
>CALEOQ010000460.1 GCA_937910255.1 uncultured Caulobacteraceae bacterium
GACGCGGGAGGGGGGTGTGGGGGGGGGGCAGCAGGTGGGACGGTGTGGTGAGTGGCTGTTTTTTTTTTTCAAGCAGAAGACGGCATACGAGATTACGACGTGACTGGAGTTCAGACGTGTGCTCTTCCGATCTGCGGCTCGATATCGACCTGGAAGAAGCCATCGCCGGCGGCAAGAAGCGGATCGCCTTCTCCGATGGTCGCACCATCGACGTCACCATCCCCAAGGGCGCGGCCGAGGGTCAGACCCTGCGGCTGAAGGGCCAGGGCTCGCCGGGCCGGGCCGGGCCGGGCGACGCCTTCATCGAGCTGAACATCCGTCCGCACCCGATCTTCCATCTGGAAGGCGACCGCCTCGTCATGGACCTGCCCGTCACCGTCTATGACGCGGTGCTCGGCGGAAAGGTCGAGGCGCCGACCCCGGAGGGTCCCGTGACCCTGACGGTGCCGGCCGGCGCCAATTCCGGCGCCATGCTCCGCCTGAAGGGCCGCGGCCTGCCCGATGCGGCGGGCAAGCGCGGCGATCTGCTGGCGCGGCTGGTGATCACCCTGCCTGAACCGCCGGATGCAGACCTGGTCAAGTTCGCCCAGGCCTGGCGGGACAAGCGGCCCTATACGCCCAAGGCCGCCCCCAAGCGGCGTAGCTAAAGCCCGGTCAGGCGCGCTAAGGTAAAGCGTGCGGTGGGCCAAACCTTACCGCTGCGTTCAGCCACGGTTCAGTCGTCAAGGCCTAGATCGGCGTCCATGAAACACCTCGCCGTCATTGCTGTCCTTCTGGCCGCCGCCGCGCCCGGCGCCGCGCACGCCCAGTATGGCTCGGACATGCGCTCGTCCTTCGGGGCGGGCCGCGGCGATCAGGACACCGCCCGCGCCGCGGTGCGGGCTGGCCGCCAGGCGCCCCTGTCGCAGGTTCTGGCCGCCATCGCCCAGCGCACGCCGGGCCGACACCTGAACACCACCCAGGGCTCGCACAACGGCCGGCCCGCCTATTTCGTACAATGGCAGACCCCGGACGGCGAAGTGATCATCTTCATCGCCGACGCCGAGTCCGGCGCCATTATTGGCCGCCAGGGCGGTTGAGCTAGACTTCTAAGGGAGGCCGAACCCCATGCGCATCCTGCTTGTCGAGGACGACCCCGACCTGTCGCGCCAGCTCAAGGGCGCCCTGGGCGACGCCGGCTACGCCGTCGACCATGCGCCCGATGGCGAGGAGGCCCAGTTCCTGGGCGAGACCGAACCCTATGACGCGGTGATCCTCGACTTGGGCCTGCCCAAGGTGGACGGGGTCTCGGTGCTGGAGCGCTGGCGGCGCGGGGAGATGGCCACGCCAGTCCTGATCCTGACCGCCCGCGGCGCCTGGAGCGAGAAGGTGGCGGGCTTCGACGCCGGGGCCGACGACTATCTCACCAAGCCCTTCCATACCGAGGAGCTGCTGGCTCGCCTGCGCGCCCTGCTGCGTCGTTCGGCCGGCCATGCGGCGCCCAACCTGACCTGTGGGGGCTTGCGGCTGGATCCCCGGGCGGCGCGGGCCTCGGTCAATGGCGAGCCCCTGCGGCTGACCTCGCTGGAGTACCGGCTGCTGCATTATCTGATGATGCACCAGGGCCGGGTGATCAGCCGCACCGAGCTGGTCGAACACCTCTATGACCAGGACTTCGACCGGGACTCCAACACCATCGAGGTCTTCGTCGGCCGGATCCGCAAGAAGATCGGCGCCGACCGCATCGAGACCGTCCGCGGCCTGGGCTACCGGCTGACCTGTCCGACCGAAGAAACCGAGACGAGCGCCTCTTGAGCGCCATCCGGCCGCGCCCATGATGCTGGACGGCTTTCGCAAGTCGTCCCTGGTCCGCCGCCTGGTCATCCTGGCGGCCGGCTGGAGCCTGACCGTCCTGCTGGTCTCGGCCCTGGTGCTGGCGCTGCTGTTCCAGCAGGCGGCCCTGCGCCGGTTCGACAAGGGGCTGGGCGAGCTGATCGACAACCTGCTGGCCGGCACGACGGTGGACGAGTCCGGCCAAGTCCTGGCCCCGGCGCTCACCGACCTGCGGGCCCTGCGCGCCTATTCCGGCCGCTATTGGCAGGTGGTCGAACCCCTGCCGGACGGCCAGTGGCGGATCATCGTCCGCTCCCGCTCCCTGTGGGACGCCGAGCTTGTGGCGCCGGAGGATCTGGTCGCGCGGCTGGAGGCCAGCCCGGGCCGGCCGGTGATCTATGAGACCCCTGGCCCCATCAACCAGCCCCTGCGGGCCATGGCCAGCCGGGCGACCCTGCCGGGCCGTGAGGCCCCGCTGATCTTCATGGCCGCCGAGGACCGCTCGCCCATCGACCGGGACGTGCGCGGCTTCATCACCGCCACGGCGGTGGCCTTCCTGCTGCTGGGCGCCGGTCTCGTCGGCGCGGTGGTCTTCCAGGTCCGCTTCGGCCTGCGCCCGCTGTTCGCCCTGCGTCGCGAGGTGGCCGAGGTTCGCCGCGGCAAGGCCGAACGGATCGCCGGCCGCTACCCCATCGAGCTGGAGCCCCTGGCCGAGGAGCTGAACGCCCTGGTCAGCCACAATCAGGAGGTGGTCGAGCGCCAGCGCACCCATGTGGGCAACCTGGCCCACGCCCTGAAAACCCCCCTGTCGGTGATGTTGACGGAGTCCCGACAGACGCCCAGCCCGCTGGGCGAGGTGGTCGAGCGCCAGGCCGAAGTCATGCGCCAGCAGGTCGATCATCACCTGCGCCGCGCCCGGGCCGCGGCCCGCACACCAGGGCGGGGCGAGCGCACCGAGGTGGCCGACGTGCTGGACGAGCTGGCGCGGACCCTGTCGCGCATCTTCCAGGACAAGGGCGTCGAGATCGACTGGGACTGCGACGAGGACCTGTATTTCCAGGGGGAACGCCAGGACCTGCTGGAGATGGCCGGCAACGCCATGGAGAACGCCGCCCAGTGGAGCCGGGGAAAGGTGCGGGTCCGCGCCGTGGCGAGGTCGCCCGAGCGCCTGGGCCTGACCATCGAAGACAATGGGCCTGGCCTGCCCGCCGCCCGCCGCCCCGAAGTGTTGCGCCGAGGCGCCCGGCTGGACGAGAGCGCGCCGGGCTCAGGCCTGGGGCTTTCGATCATCGACGAACTGGCCAGGGCCTATGGGGGCGACCTCCGGCTGGAGGAGGCCAAGCTGGGCGGGCTGCTGGTGGCCATCGACCTGCCCCGGGCCGAGACCTGAGGCCTCAGCTCAGGGCTGCAATCTCGCGGGCCAGATTGGCGCGGGCCTGCGCCTCGTAACGCGCCCGGTAGGTCGGATCCGGATAGAGCGGCCGGGCCTCCAGGATGCGCCCCAGCACGCCGGCCCGCCCTGGTCGAAAGAAGGCCTCGGGCACGTGGGCGTACTCCTGCCGAATGGCTGCGGCATAGGCGTCATAGGCCGCGGGCGAGCGCCCCAGCACGGCCAGATCGATGGAGACCAGCAGGGCGCCGTCAGGGTCTGCCTCGCCGACCTGATGGCCGGTGGTCAGCTCGATCAGGCGCGCGACCTCGGCGCAGGTCGCTTCTGTCTCCCCAAGGGCGGCGAGATCGCGGCGCGCCAGGTCTGCGCTGGCGGCCTCATTGTCGCTGCGGGTCGGATCGTAGATTACGTCGTGCCACCAGATGGCGTAGGCCAGGATCAGCCGGCGCGCATCGGCCAGGCCTTCGACCGCAGCCAGTTCGGCCAGGCAGTCGGCGATGTGGCTCATGTCATGATAGCGGCGATGGGGCTCGGCATAGGCGGCGCGCAGGCGGGCCTTGGTCTCGCCTTCTAGCCCGTCGCCCGGAGCGGGTGGGCCGGGGTCCAGCCAGAAGTCGCAGGCCTGGGCGCAATCCATGGAAACCTCCTTCGGCGACGCAGCGGCGCCAGATTTTCACAGGCGAGCGGCGAGGTCACGCCACAACCCTTCGTCCGGCTGCGGCGCGGTAGGGTTAAGGGAAGCCTTAACGCAACTGAGGCAGGGTCGGCCCTGCGTGGGCTGATCTTCGCCCTTTGGCCGCACATTCGCACCCAATTTCAGGCCTCGCTGAAAAATTACCATCCCGTCTTCTATGGCAACATCTTCTTCCAGCACGATCGTATCAATTCCGTCTGGCACCATCGCGCCAGTTAGTATTCGCAGTGCCTTGCCTGCGGAAACAACACCGTCAAACGGGCCACCAGCGGCCGAGCGTCCATCCATCAACGGCAATTGCTGATCGCCCTCGAGCAGCGACGAAAACGCGAATCCATATCCATCAACCGCAGAATTTGCATATGGCGGATTGTCCCTTTTCGCTAAAACATCCTCTGCCAGAATGCGTCCACCAGCCTTATTTGTTGGAACCGTTTCGATGCCTGTAACGACTTTCACCCGTTCCCGAAGCCGCGCCAAGGTTTCGTCAACCGGAGTCCAATGTTTTCCGGGGGGCAAAGCAAAGCAGTCGTTGCACAATTTGGGAACGTTACTCAAGCCCAACCTCCTTAAGAATAAAGTCGGAAATGCTGCTGATATCGTTCCGGTCACATTTTAGATCACTCAAATACATTACTTCAAAATTCGATCAAAAAGCTGTAACCGTACTTTCATCTGTTTCGACTAAATAGTCCACGACATTAC
>CALEOQ010000461.1 GCA_937910255.1 uncultured Caulobacteraceae bacterium
GTTTCGACTTTGCAGATTAGGTGGTCATATGAGATTGGGTTGTGAATGGAGTTCAGACGTGTGCTTTTTTTTTTTCAAGCAGAAGACGGCATACGAGATTACGACGTGACTGGAGTTCAGACGTGTGCTCTTCCGATCTGGCGCCGCCCGCCTTCGCACCGTTGAAGCCGGCGCCAGGCATCGACTCAGAACCGTCCGTGGTCCTCACAATCCCTGGCGATCGCTCACGCTGGCCGTCACCGGCCTCGCTGCATTGCAGCATCTTGCGCCGCCCCCCAAATTCTCCTAATGGAGAATTATTCTCCATATTAACCTTGGATTACGGCACATCTGAGAAGGATGTGAGGAGTCACCCCGCTGCTTCCCCCCGGAGTTCCCGCCCCCGATGCTCGCCGTCCAGCCCCTGCCGGAGCGCCCCATGTCGGGGCCTGAATCGGCCCGGGCGGCCTTTCAGGTTGAAGACGCGACCACCGTTCTGGTGGTGGACGATTCGCCGGTGATCCGCCTGCTGCTGGGCGATATTCTCAGCGCCGCCGGCTATGACGTCCGCCTGGCCGAAGACGGCGCCCAGGCCCTCGACATGATGAAGCGCCGGAGGCCCGACCTGGTGCTCACCGACCTCAACATGCCGCGGATGGACGGCTTCAGCCTGGTGACGGCCATCAAGGCCGATCCGGATCTGGCCGACCTGCCCATCGTGGTGATCACCAGCGAAGAGACCGAGGCCAAGCGCGAGCGGGGCCGCAGGCAGGGCGTGGACGGCTGGATCGTCAAGCCGTTCGAGCCGGCCGAACTCCTCGAGGTGCTCTGGCGGCTGGACTTCTAGCCGGCCGCTCAGCCGGCCTTGCGGCGGGGCGGCTCCATCGGCGCGACGTCGAGACCGGCGGCCCGATCGATCAGGGCCTGCTCCAGGCCCCGCGCCAGGCGCCCCTCGGGGGTGGCCAGGGCCTGAAGCTCGCAGAAGGCGTCGAACAGATCATCCTGCATCGGGTCAGCGGCCTGGCGTCTCAGGACATCGGCCTCCTGGCGCAGGGCGGCTTCCACGGCCTGGCGCGTTTCCGCCGACAGCACAGCCAGGGCGCTGAGGGTGGCGCGGCCAAGGGCGCTGGCGCGCTGGGCCTCATGCTGCAGTTCGTCCAGCCGGCGACGAATATCGTCGAGGGCCGCCTCAGGCGGTCCATTCATATCAACCTCAATACTTTGCGATGAGGCGCTGCACGGAGTGGGCCGGCGAGACACCTCTCGCGCCCGAGCCAGCGGACAGCGCTGCCTATGGAACTGGAGCCCACCTAGTGACCGAACCACGTCATGTCAATCTCTGTGCATTTACACCTATTGCAAATGCGACTTGTGTAATCGGACGGATATAGGCCACCCTACCGGCGAAGGGGCCGCAGTTTTATGAGTGAATCCAGGAACAGCCTCCGGTCCATCGACCCGGAAGCCGAGTTTGGCCTAGATGTGCCGGAGTACTTTTTCTATCTCCTGTTCCAGGCGGTGCGACGGCGTGACGCGGCGTTCGAGCGCGCCCTGGGCGGCCTCGACCTGTCATTGGCCCAGTGGCGAGCCATCTCGACCATCCGGCGCTTTGAATCCTGCGCCATGTCGGAATTGGCGGCCTTCACCGCCGTGGATCGCACCACCCTGACCCGCAGCGTCGACCAACTGGTGCGTCGGGACCTGGTGGCGCGCCGGACACCGGAAACCGACCGCCGCCAGGTGCGGCTGTCGCTCACCAAGGCGGGCCAGGGGCTCTATGCGCGCGCGGTCGATCAGCTGTTGGACTTCAACCGCCAGGCCCTGGCCGGCGTGCCCGCCGAGCGCCAGCGGGATATCTCCCGCGGGCTGGCCGCGGTGATCCGCAATCTGGAGCCGGACGAGGCCATGGCCGAGGCGCTGATCCGGTTCGAGCCCGCCCGTCTTCCGGGCCGCAGGACCTGAGCCAGTACCGGGCTCGATACCGGGCTCGATGAATTCTGCGACTCTCTCGCAAGACCTGTGGCATGCTTCGGCGATGTCCGCGCCGCGCGATCCTGTCGAACCCGCCGATCAGGCCACGCCTGCGCCGCGCGCCATGACGCCCGTGGCGATCCTGCTTTACCGAGGCCTGGGCATGGCGGCGCTCGGCCTGGGCATCCTCGGCGCCTTCCTGCCCCTGCTGCCGACCACGGTCTTCCTGATCATCGCCGCCTGGGCCTTCGGCAAGAGCGCGCCCAAGCTGCGGGCGCAGATGTACGCCCACCGACGCTTTGGCCCCACCCTGCGCGCCTGGGACGAGCGCGGCGCCATTCCGCCGCGGGCCAAGGTCGCCGCCGTGGTCGGCATGGGGGTGAGCTGGGGGATCGTCCTGGTCAGCAACCGCGGCCCCCTGGTTCCCGCCCTGGTGGGCGTGACCCTTCTGGCCTGCGCGGCCTATGTGCTCACACGGCCATCGGCCTGAAGCACGCCGCCGGCTTCACCAAGGAACCGGCGCCCCGTCCCAGGCGAAGAAGCCGCCGCTGTTGGCCGGAGTCAGGCCGTCAAGGACCGCCAGCATCCGCTCGGCGGCGAAGTCGGGGGCAAACAGCTTCTCGGGCGCCACGCCCCCCTGGAACGGCGCGCTCAGGGCGGTGGCCACCGTGCCGGGATGCAGGGCGACGCAGAGGGCCTGCGGCCGCTGACGCGCCAGCTCAATGGCCAGGGTGCGGATCATCTGGTTGAGGGCCGCCTTGGAGGCGCGATAGCCGTGCCAGCCCCCCAGCCGGTTGTCGCCGATACTGCCCACCCGCGCCGACAGGGCCGCGAACACGGCGCGTCGGTCCCGCGCCAGACGGGGCAGGAAGTGCTTGGCCACCAGGGCCGGCCCCACCGCATTGACCTGGAAGGCGGCCATCAGCGCGACTGGGTCCAGGTTCCGCCACGACTTCTCCGGCGAAGATCCCGGCCCATGCAGCTGGCCCGTGGCGACGAACACCAGATCTGCGTCCGCCCCAGGGCCGAGCCCCTCGGCGGCGGCGGCGATCGACGCCTCATCGGTCAGATCGAGATACGCCCAGTCGGCCTGCGGCGGCAGGGCCTCCGGACGCCGTCGCGACAGGGCCAGCAGGCGGTCGTCTGGCCGGTCCCGCGCCAGTCGGGCGAGCATGGCCGCGCCGATGCCGCCGCCGGCTCCCACCACTATGGATGTTCCCATCGCCGTCTCCTCAGCCCTGCGACGATGATTACGGTCGCCAGGACGCCGCCGACGCAGCGGGGCGGGCGCCAAATCGTCGCAGGCGCTTGAATGGGGGCCGGCGCCCCCAACATCAGTCTCTGTGCGGGCCGGCTCACCCCCACGGCGGCCGAAAGGTCGTTTGCCGGCCCCGCCAGGGCGCGCCGGGCGTGAGACTGGATGCTTCTCTCCCCCCAAGCCCCGTCCGGGTTCCGTCGGGCGCGCCCACCCTTTGTCTTCAGACCACGCGATTAGGGCGGCGCGCCGACCAGGATTTCGCGCTTGCCGGCATGGTTGGCGGGACTGACCACGCCTTCCTGCTCCATCCGTTCGATGAGCGAGGCCGCGCGGTTGTAGCCGATCTGCAGCCGGCGCTGGACATAGCTGGTCGAGGCCTTGCCGTCGCGGGTGACCACGGCCACCGCGCGGTCGTAAAGATCGTCGCCGGAATTGCCGCCGGCCCCGAAGTCATCGCCCCCGCCGCCGTCCTCGTCATCGCCCCCGGCGGTGACGTCCTCCACATATTGCGGCTCGCCCTGAGCCCGCAGGAACTTGGCCACGGCCTCCACCTCCTCGTCGGAGACGAAGGGGCCGTGCAGGCGGGTGATACGCCCGCCGCCGGCCATGTAGAGCATGTCGCCTTGGCCCAGCAGCTGCTCGCCGCCCTGCTCGCCCAGGATGGTGCGGCTGTCGATCTTCGAGGTGACCTGGAAGGAGATCCGCGTCGGGAAGTTGGCCTTGATGGTGCCGGTGATCACGTCCACCGACGGCCGCTGAGTGGCCATGATCAGGTGAATGCCGGCCGCCCGGGCCATCTGGGCCAGGCGCTGGACAGCGCCTTCCACATCCTTGCCCGCCACCAGCATCAGGTCGGCCACCTCGTCGATGACCACCACCAGATAGGGCATGGGCTTGGGATCGATGCGCTCGCTCTCATAGACCGGCCGGCCGCCCTCATCGAAGCCGGTCTGCACGGTGCGTTCGAAGTGCTCGCCCTTGGCCGCGGCCTCCTTGGCGCGCTCGTTATAGGAGGCGACATTGCGGACGCCGATCTTGGACATCAGGCGATAGCGGTCCTCCATCTCGCGCACGGTCCATTTCAGCGCGACGATGGCCTTCTTCGGATCGGTGACGACGGGCGCCAGCAGGTGCGGGATGCCGTCATAGACCGACAGCTCCAGCATCTTGGGGTCGATCATGATGAAGCGGCACTGCTCGGGCGCCAGCCGGTAGAGGATCGACAGGATCATGGCGTTGACGCCCACCGACTTGCCCGAGCCGGTGGTGCCGGCGATCAGCAGGTGGGGCATCTTCGACAGGTCGGCGATATAGGGCTCGCCGCCGATGTTCTCGCCCAGCGCCATGGGCAGGGCGAGCGTCGAGCGCTCATATTCGGGGCTGGCCAGCAGGTCGCGCAGATAGACGGTCTCGCGCTTCTGGTTGGGCAGCTCGATGCCGATGGCGTTGCGGCCCGGCACCACGGCGACGCGGCAGGCGGCCACGCTCATGGAGCGGGCGATGTCGTCGGAGAGCGCCACCACGCGGGCGGACTTCACGCCCGGCGCAGGGACCAGTTCATAGAGGGTGACCACGGGACCGGGACGGATCTGGTCGATCTGGCCGCGCACGCCGAACTCGGCCAGCACGCCCTCCAGCAGCTGGGCGTTCTGGCGCAGGGCGCCTTCGTCGAAGGCCGCCGCCCGGGGCTTGGGCTTGGCCAGCATGGAAAGCTCGGGCAGCGAGAAGCCGTCGGGACGGACGAAATCGAACACCCCCTGGTTCTCGCGGGTCTCGCGGGAGGAGTCCCGCGGCGGGGTCTTGGGCGCGCGAATGGCGAGCGGCGGGCCCGCTCCTTCGGCCTCGACCGGCGGAGCAGACGCAGGCGCGGGAGCCGCAGCGGGCGCCGCGCCCAGGGCTTCGGCGGGGATCTCAGCCGCACGGGCGGCGCGCCGGGCTCGGGTCGTCCGGGCCGGGGCGGGCTCGGGGCTGGGCGGGATCTCCACCTTGGGCCGGGGGGTGAGCGCCTGGGCCAGGGCCTCGCCGACCCCGGTCAGGTTGAAGCGGCGGATGCCCAGGGCGAAGGCAAGGGCGACGGCGCCGGCCACGCCGAGCAATAGCGCGGAAATGGGTCGAGCGGCGGGAATGCGCGCGAAATCCAGCAGGCCCGCAAAGCCCGCCAGCAGGCCGTGGCCCCAGAATCCGCCCAGGCCCTTGGCCAGGGGCCAGATGGCCGGCGCCGGGGGCCACGCCATCAGCGCCGCCAGGCCCAGCACCCCGGCCAGGCCGATGAGCGCGCGCAGTCGCAGGTCGGCGCGATTGGCGTCGGGATCGGGCGACAGGGCCCGCGAGAGGCCAAACATCACCATCAGCAGGGCGGCCAGGCCCGCGGCCAGGCCCAGGGACTGCATGCCGATATCGGCGATGGTCGCGCCAGGTCCCCCCAGCACATTGAGCGGCGCATGGCCGGTGGCGGCGTTCAGGCTCGGATCGGCGGCGTTGTAGGTGGCCAGAGCCAGGGCGACAGCCACGCCGGCGGCCGCCAGCAAGCCGCCGCGCAGACGCGCGGTCAGGGGATGGATCCAAGCCAGCCGGGCCACGTGAAGCCCCAGCTCCACACCCGATTTTCGCGCCGCCCGCGCCATAAGGCCTCCAGGAAAGACAAGCGGCCCATCTATGGGTCGGGAGGGTTAAGAGGCGTTTACTTCGCTGCCGGTGGTCTGGGGGCGACAGGGCGGCGCAAACCACAGCGGCGCCGATGAAGCCGCTTCCGCTGAAGGCCCCGGCGCACTAGGATTTCCAGCCATGTGGACTGTCCCTCAACCTGTTCTCCGCCTCGTGGCGCTCGCCCTGCTCGGCGTGGCCGGCTTCGCCTTCGCCATGGGCCTGATCGGCGCCGAACCCCGCGGCGGGCGCCTGCCCGGCGAGGCGTCCGGCTCGGAGACGGCGGTCGCTCCCGTCGTGGCCACCGACGCCGAGGCCCTGGACGAGAACAACCAACGCCTCGCCACGCGGGATGCGCCGCTGGACGATGCGGCGGCCGACGACGAGGCGAGCGCCGCCGCGACCGAGGAGACCGTAGAGACGGCGGCGGCTGATCCCCAGGTCCCCGCCCTGCAGGTGCCCGACGAGCCGCCAGCCCAGGCGCCCGCGCCCAAGGCCCCTGCGCCGAAGACCCCGGCGCCGAAGACCCCGGCGCCCAAGGCGCCGACGGCCCCAGCCCCCGGCGGCGACGCCATCGGCGACCTTGTCGATGGCCTGACCCCGTCCGAGCTGCCGCCGTTCTAACTAGAAAGCCGGCCTAGCTAGAAAGCCGGCGGCGTCTCTTCGGGCGGACGAGGTCCGATGTCGGCCAGGGGCGGTCGGCCCCGGTCGCGATACTTGATGGCCTCCGGCGCCGTCACCCCGGCCGAGACGATGAACTGGATGGCCTCGTTCAGAGTCCAGTCCAGCCAGATCAGCCGCTCCACCGGCACGATCTCCACATAGCCTGAGGTGGGGTTGGGCGTGGTCGGCACATAGACCGCCGCCAGTTCCTCGCCGGAGTCGGCGGCCCGGAAGATCTGGGTGACCAGGCCGACCGTCTTCATCTCCTCGGACGGAAACTCGATCAGCACCACCTTCTGGGCCTGCTCCATGGGCGAGTGAAAGCTGGCGATCAGCTTCTGGGCCGAGGAATAGATGGTCCGGCCCACCGGAATGCGGCTCACCAGGTCATCCACCGCCTTGCCGAAGGCCCGGCCTGCGGCCCCGCGCGCCAAGGCGCCGACGAGGGTCAGGATCACCAGGGCGGTGAGGATTTCCAGGATGGTGGTGAACACCCCGCCCTCGTCCCCGGATCCGCCGCCCAGGGTGGCGAGCGGCCGGATCACCAGGGCGCCCAGCAGGGCCGCCAGCTTGGCCAGCAGCCACAGCGCCCAGACGGTCAGGGCCAGGGGCGCCAGCGTCACCGCCCCCAGGGCCAGGGTCTGAGGCCAGCGGATCAGGAATTGTCGGACGGCGGGGTCCATGGGGGCGTGCGGCTCCATCGGCTGCGTTGAGGGACTACCTAAACGCAGCCGACGCCTTACGGAAACAGAGCGTCCTTATACTGGGACGGGCGCCACGTCGTGCTCGGCGAAGTGGGCGAGCATGCGGGTCCAGCCGTCCTTGGCCGCGTCGGCGTCGTAGGCCGAGCGATAGTCGGCGTGAAAGCCGTGCTGCGACTCCGGATAGACGATGATCTCGCTGTCGGTCTTGCCGGCCGCCGCCAGGGCGCTGCGCATCTTCTCAACGTCGGAAAGCGGAATGCCCTGGTCCTTGCCGGCATAGAGGCCCAGCACCGGCGCGGAGAGGTCTTCGGCCATGTCCACCGGCCACTGGCGCTCATCGGCGGGCGCATCGGCGGGGCGGGCCAGACGGCCGTACCAGGCGACCCCGGCCTTGAAGAGGTTGAGCCGCTGGCAGGCCTGCCAGACGATGTTGCCGCCCCAGCAGAAACCGGTGATCGCCGCGGTGTCGGCCTGGGCGTAGTCCTGGGCCTTCAGGAAGGCCATGGCCGCCGACAGGTCGCCCATCACCTGGTCGTCGGTGGCGGTCGCCACGATCTTGCGGATCTCGGCATAGTCGGTGAGCCCCGAAGGATCGCCGGCCCGGGCGAAGAAGTCCGGCGCCATGGCCACATAGCCGAGCTGGGCCAGCCGACGGCACACGTCGCGGATGTATTCGTGCACCCCGAAGATCTCCGAGACCACGATCACCACCGGATAGGGGCCAGCCCCGTCGGGCCGCGCCAGATAGGCCGGGATCTGGGTGTCTGGGGGCGAGAGCTGGACGGTCTCGGTGACCAGGCCGGTCTCCGGCGTGGTGATCGGCTCGGCCTGGGCCGACAGGGCGAAGACCGCATAGCCGCCAAGGGCTGCGACCGCGAGGCCCCGGCGTGACAGGTTGAGATCAGACGGTTTGGTCCCATCGGGACGGGTCAGCGTGGTCATGGGCGTCCTCATTTTTCTGGTTGGTCTCGATCCTGCGGGCGAGGGTCCCTTGAGTCCAGCCGCTCAAGGGGTTCAGGGCCTTGGACCGGCCCGCCGCAGGGTGAGGTTGATACGCCCCCCGCCGGGCGTCAGACGCGAGGAGCCGGCGATGATCCGGTCGATCCCGTGATGGGCGAGCCGCGCCGGCCCCGCCAGCAGGCAGACATCGCCTGAGGCCAGCCGCACCGACCGCGTCGGATCGCGCCGGCTGGTCCCGCCGATGCGGAAGATGGCCGTGTCCCCCAGCGAGACCGACAGCACCGGAAAGCCGAAATCGGTCTCGTCGCGATCCTGGTGCAGGCCCATCCTGGCCCCGTCCCGATAGAGATTGACCAGGCAGGCGTCGGGCGGAACCGCAGGGTCGGCAAGCTCCGCCCAGAGGCGCAGCAGGACCTCCGGAATGTCGGGCCAGGCCTGTCCGGTCACGGGATGGGTCGGCTGGTAGCGATAGCCCGCCGCGTCGGTCACCCAGCCGAGGGGGCCGAAATTGGTCATCTCCACGCTCATGGGCTTACCGCCCGGCGTGACCGGCCGGTAGAAGGGCGCGCCCGCCGCCTTCTCCAGCACCTCGGCCAGCAGGGCCTCTTGCGCCGCCGCATCGAGGGCGGCCGGGGCCAGGCGAAATCCGGTTTGCGAAACAGGCTCCATCAGACCCCATATAGGACGAGATGACCCCGCCCGCCTCCATGCGCCCCCGCAGAGCGGAAGAGCACACGGCCGAACTCCAGGCACGTCGTAAACGCGGAAGCCGGCAC
>CALEOQ010000462.1 GCA_937910255.1 uncultured Caulobacteraceae bacterium
GGTTCGACGTGGAGACGAGAGTGGTGACGGAGCATAGAGTATCATACGTTGAGCGACGACTGTGGTGTCGTTGTTGTGTAATGGTACGGCGACCACCGAGATCTACACTCTTTCCCTACACGACGCTCTACCGATCTTGGCCGACGCGGCGAACGCCGCCGCAGCCGTCGTGGGACGGCCCACGGCCCAGGCGCGGCAGTTCCGCAGTGTGAACACCGTCGCGCTGCTGGTCCCCAAGGCCCGCGCCCTGGCGACGCCGGCCGGCCGGCTCGCCTTCCTGGCCGAGACGGCGCCGATTGCCTACGAGACCTGCGCCTGGTCGGGGGAAGGCCACGACGTCGGCCTCTATCAGGCCTACCGGCTCGGCCGCGTCCGGTTCCCGCACAGCGCGCCGCACCCCTCCCCGCTCGTGGAATCCGGCTCTATGGCCTCGGTGGCGCCGCCGGCACCGACCTATCGGCCAGTGCTGCCGGCCAAGGTGGCGGGCGAGGCGTTGGTCTCGGACGCCCAGCTGGAGACGGTGATCTATGCCGGCGAGGCCCACGCCCAGCTCCTGCCGGGGTCGTGGATCCCCGGCGAGGCGCCGCACCAGGTGATCCTGGTCGCCGACGACCATCCGGGCGCGCTGCGCTTCCGCAAGGGCTTCTTCCTCGGCGACGGCACGGGCTGCGGCAAGGGCCGGGAGATCGCCGGCGTCATCGCCGACAACATCGCCCAGGGGCGCACCCGGGCGGTCTGGCTGTCGAAGAACGACGCCCTCTTGGAGGACGCGCGGCGCGACTGGGGCGCGATCGGCGGGGCGTCGTCCGACATCACGCCCCAATCGGCCTGGAAGCAGGCGGACGCCATCCGCATGGACAAGGGCGTGCTCTACACGACCTACGCCACGCTGCGGCAGCCGGCGCGCGGAGACCGGCCCTCGCGGCTCGACCAGATCGTCAACTGGCTGGGCGCCGACTTCGACGGGGTGATCGTCTTTGACGAGGCCCACGCCATGGCCAACGCCGCCGGCGGCGGCAAGGGCGCGCGCGGCTCGAAGAAGGCCTCGCAGCAGGGGATGGCGGGGCTGGCCCTGCAGAACCGATTGCCCAACGCCCGCATCCTCTACGTCTCCGCCACGGGCGCCACGACGCCCGAGAACCTCGCCTACGCTGCGCGCCTCGGCCTCTGGGGCGGGCCGGAGGCCCCCTTCCCCACGCGGGATGCGTTCATGGACGCCGTCGACACCGGCGGGGTGGCGGTGATGGAACTGATCGCGCGGGAGCTGAAGGCCATGGGCCTCTACATCGCCCGCTCGCTGTCGTTCGAGGGGGTGGAATATGAGCCGCTGCGCCATCCGTTGACGACGGACGATATCGCCATCTGGGACGCCTGGGCCGACGCCTACCAACTGATCCATCACAACCTGCGGGCCGCCCTGGAGGCGGTCGGGGTGACCGAGGACGGCAAGGCCAAGTCCGGCCAGGCCGCCTCGGCGGTGATGTCGGCGTTCGAGGGCGCCAAGCTGCGGTTCTTCGGCCACCTGCTCTCTGGGCTCAAGGCGCCCTCCCTCGTGGCGGCGATCCGGCAGGACCTCGCCGAGGACCGCTCGGCCGTGGTGCAGGTGGTCTCGACCAACGAGGCAGTGATGGAGCGCCGCCTCGCCGAGATCCCGCCGGAGGAGTGGAACAACCTCGCCGTCGATCTGACGCCGAAGGACCAGGTGCTCGATTATCTGATGGGCGCCTTCCCGGTGATGGCGATGGACGCTGTCGAAGACGAGGACGGCAACGTGACGATGGTCCCGGTGACCGACGAGGACGGCCGACCTGTGGTCAGTCAGGAGGCGCTGCGGCTGCGCGACGAGCTGGTGACCCACCTCGCCTGCCTGCCGGCGGTCCACGGCGTGCTCGACGCCGTGATCGAAGCCCTTGGCACGGAACAGGTGGCCGAGATCACCGGGCGGTCGCGGCGGGTGATCAGCCGTGATGGTCGCCGGGTGGTGGAGCGGCGCAGCGCCTCCGCCGCCAAGGCCGAAACCGACGCCTTCATGGCGGCCAAGAAGCGGGTGCTGGTGTTCTCCGACGCCGGCGGCACGGGCCGCAGTTATCACGCGGACCTCGCCGCCCAGAACCAGCAGCGCCGAGTCCACTATCTGGTGGAGCCCGGCTGGCGGGCCGACGCGGCGATCCAGGGGCTCGGCCGCTCGCATCGCACCAACCAGGCCTGCGCGCCGCTGTTCCGGCCGGTGACGACCGATATCCATGGCGAGAAGCGGTTCACCTCGACCATCGCGCGGCGGCTCGACAGCCTGGGCGCCCTGACCCGGGGCGAGCGCCGCACGGCCGGAAATGGCTTGTTCCGGGCCGAGGACAACCTGGAAAGCCCCTGGGCGCACCGGGCGCTGCAGGCCTTCTACATCGCCCTGCACTTCGGCCACGTCGAGGCGATGGACCGGGAAGCCTTCGAGGCCAAGACGGGCTTGCGCCTGGTCGACGGCGACGGGGACCTCAAGAAGTCGGACGACATGCCGCCGATGAACACCTTCCTCAACCGGCTCTTGGCGCTGCGGATCGCCGACCAGAACGCCCTCTTCGCGGCCTTCGACGAAATCCTCGGCTCCATCCTGGAGCGGGCCGCCCAGTCCGGCGCCCTGGACCGGGGCATGGAGGACATCGTCGCCGACGACGTCGTGATCACCGGCAAAGAGGTGGTGCGCACCGACGCCGTCACGGGCGCGGAGACCAAACTGCTGCGCTTCCAGGTCCGCACCCAGCGCCAGCTGACCGCCGCCGATGACGCGCTGGCCGGCCTCGACGCCGACGGGCTGGTCTACGCGGTCAACAGCAAGTCCGGCCGCGCCGCCCTCGTGGTCCAGGGCCTGACCACCACCAACGACGACGACCGGCTGATCCCGGCTGTGCGGCTGATCCGCCCCGAGAAACGGACTATCGCGTCGCTGAAGGGGTTCGAGGAATCGGCGTGGGAGGCGACCGACGAGGCCGCCTGGCGCGCCGCCTGGGATCGGGAGGTCGCCGAGGCCGACCCGTGGATCACCCGCGACCTGGTGCTGGTGTCGGGGCTGTTGCTGCCGATCTGGACGCATCTCCCCGACAAGGGGACGTCGGTGCGCCGGCTGAAGGCCCCGGATGGCCGCCGCTGGCTCGGCCGTCTGCTCGATCCGGGCCAGGTCCCGGCGCTGAAGGTGGCGCTGGGGCTGTCCGATGTCGCCAGCGCCTATGGCGACCCGGCGCAGGTCTCGTCGCTCGTGCTGGAGGACGGGGCGGCGCTGGCGCTGTCGGGCGGCCTCTGGCTGCGGCGGGCCAAGGTGATGGACCGCTACCGGATGGAGGTTGTCGGCGCGGCCGCGCAGCGGTCATCGTTCACGGCGCTGGGCTGCTTCGTCGAGATCATCGCATACACGCCGCGGGTGTTCGTGCCCATCGGCCAGCTTGACGTCCTCGCGGCCGTCCTGGCCAAATGGCCGCCTCAGACCGTGCTTCCCAAGGCCGCCTAGTCCCCCCAAGGCCAGGACGGTGAGAGGCCCCACCCGGGCGACCGGGTGGGGCCTTTCCGTATCAGGCCTCGTCATCGGCCTCCGGCTCGGGGCGGTCCAGCGCCGTCAGCATCTGGCCCGGCCGGGCGACGACGACCTTGGAGAAGAACCGCTCGATCCCGTCGGTGTCGGCGAAACGGTCGTGGCGGATCTCGCCCTGGACGAAGACCTTGGCGCCCTTGGGCAGGCCCTTGTCGGCCAGCCACTTCACGGTCGCGGGGGCCCAGATCTCGATCTGATGCCAGACCGGATAGTCCTTGCGCTCCCCGTCCTTGCGGGTCGTGCGGCTGGTGCAGACCCGCACGGTGGCGACCTGCTTGCCGCCCGGGGTGGTGCGGATCTCAGCGTCGGCGCCGGTGAAGCCGATCAGTTGGACTTGGTTGAGCATCGTCGTTCTCCTGCTGGCCCGGTGCGGCCCGGGCGGCCTTGCGGTCCTCGCCGCGATCACGCGCCCGTTTCGGGTGGGGCTTCAGCGCAGGGGGAGACGCCCGGCCGGGCTGGAAACCGGTCTGCAGCGCAGCGAAGACCGGAGGGTCCGGACCGGCCGCCTGGCCCCGACAGGTCGGCTTCACGCCCGCGCGCCGCGCCCTAGGGTCGCTGGGTGATCGCCAAGGGGATCGTTCGCCGCCGGCCGCAGGGCGGCAGGACGACGCTCGCCTCTCAATCTTGACCGATCCCGCTTCCTAGCCGCCGTGGCCGTCTTCGCGAGGCGGTTGGGGCTTGTCGCTACGCGGGTTTCTCGTTCGGCCGAAGCCCGGCGGCGGGGTGGAGGAAGGGCGGGGCCGGGCGAACCGGCCGGAGGATTGGGCCTTCGCCGGCGTGCCCGGAGGCCGCCATGTCCCCTGCCCTACGCTCGCCGGTCCTCGCCGCCTGGGGCGCCGGCGTCGACTCGACCGCCATGCTCATCGAGTTGATCGGCCGGGGCGAGCCGGTCGACCAGGTCCTGTTCGCCGACGTCGGGGCGGAGAAGGCCGAGACCCTGGCCTTCGTGCCGGTGTTCCGTGCCTGGCTGGCCGATCACGGCGTGCCCTCGGAGGTGGTCCGCTACGCGCCGAAGAACTTCAAGAACTGGCCGCCCTACCGCACCCTGACCGAGAACCTGCTGACCAATGGCACCCTGCCGGGAATCGCCTTCGGCCGCGGCACCTGTTCGCAGAAGTGGAAGGCCGCGCCGCAGCACGCCTGGGCCAAGGCCTGGCCGCCGGCGCAAGCGGCCTGGGCGGCCGGGCGCAAGGTGGTCAAGCTGATCGGTTATGACGCGGGCCCGGCGGACGACCGCCGCTTCCGCGTCGCGCAGGCGATCGACGATCCCCTCTACGCGCACCGCTATCCGTTGCGGGAATGGGGATGGACCCGGCCTGACAGCATCGCGCGCATCCGTCGCGCGGGCCTGCCGGTCCCGGTGAAGAGCGCGTGCTTCTTCTGCACGGCGGCGCGACCGGCGGAGATCCGCGCGCTGCCCGCCGAGCAGCTCCGGCAGATCGTGCTGATCGAAGCGCGGGCCCGGCCGCGCCTGCGCCATGTCGAGGGGCTGTGGCGCACGGCGGTCAAGGGCGCGCGGGGCGCCGAGCCCCGGCCCGGATCGATGACCGCCTTCATCCGCCAGGAGGGCCTGCTCGACGCCGAGGAGATCGAGGCGATCAGCGAGGCCGCCCCGCGCAGCCTCACCCGCTGGCAGACCGCCGTCGCCGGCGCGGCCGAGCGTCCGGAGATGCGGCGGTGGCTGACGGTGTTTGACGCCTTCGCCGGCAAGGTCGCCCGGCTCGACGCCGCGCCGGGGCTCTACGACGGCCTGGAGGGCCGGCCATGAGCCCCGTGGACCCCTGTGCCTACGACCAGGTCGTGGTCGCCTTCAGCGGCGGCAAGGACAGCCTGGCGGCCCTGCTCCACCTGCTCGATCTCGGCGTGTCGCCGACAGCGATCGAGCTGCACCATCACCTGGTCGATGGCCGGGGGCGGGTCCTGATGGACTGGCCGATTACCCCGGCCTATGTGGCGGCGCTCGCCGACCATTTCGGCCTTCGTCTCTTCCACTCCTGGCGCGACGGCGGCTTTCGCCAGGAGATGGCCCGGGACGGCGTGCCGACCGCCCCGATCCTGTTCGAGCAGCCTGGCGGCGGCCTTGGCCGCGCCGGCGGACACGGGCCGCCGGGCGTGCGGGGTCGATTCCCCCAGGTGTCGGCGGACCTCTCGGTGCGCTGGTGCAGCCCGGCACTGAAGATCGACGTCCTGGCCGCTGCCATCCGGGGCCAGGCACGGTTCGAGGACGGGCGCACCCTTGTCGTCACCGGCGAGCGCGCCGAGGAGAGCCCGTCGCGAGCCCGCTATCGGGCGTTCGAGCCGCATCGGACCGACTGCGGTCGACGCCGGGTCGACCACTGGCGTCCGGTCCTGGGCTGGACAGAGACCCAGGTGTGGGACCGCATCGCGGCGGCCATGATCCGCCCGCATCCTGCCTATAGCCTCGGCTGGTCGCGGCTGAGCTGCCGCGCCTGCATCTTCGGCTCGCCGGCGCAGTGGGCGACCATCCGCGCCCTCTATCCCGCGATCTTCGCGGAGATCGCCGGCCTCGAAGCCCGTTCCGGCCAGACCATCCAACGCGCCGCGAGCGTGGTCGCGCTCGCCGACCTTGGCGTCCCCTATCCAGCCGCCCTGGTGGACCGTGAGCTCGCGGCGCTCGCCGGCGGGGAGACCTGGACCCGGCCGGTGCTGCAGCGACCGTGGCGTCGGCCCGTTGGCGCCTTCGGCGAGGCGGCCGGGCCCAGCTGAGAGGAGGAGCGAGGGCCGGCCGGGGCGAGCCCGGCGGAGAATGGTCCCTGCTGGGCGCAGGAGTTGTCGCCATGCCTCCCACCCCTCGTCCGCCGCGCTTATCGCGGCGCCATTTCCTCGCCGCCGCCCCGACGGCTATGGCCCTCGAGGCCGGCGCTGCGCCGGCGGGGTCGCTACCGGAGCGCGCCCGGGCCTGGAACGACACCCGCGAGCTTGTGCGCGGGCTTTTGCTGCGCTGGCAGGACCTTGAAAAGGAGGTCTTGCGCCGCACGGGGTCGCTCAACTTCAGGAAGGCGGCGCGCGCCTCCGACGCGGACGCGCTTGAGATGCTGGCCATCGACAAGCGCCTGCCGGCCCTGTTCGAGAGCCAGGCGGCGGGGGCGGCCGAGATGGCCGCCCTCCCCTGCCAGTCCATCGCCGACGCGCTGGCCAAACTCCAGGTCGCGATCGCCATGGTCGGGCCGGAGGACACCGACCCGACCATCTGGGCGCTGCTGCAAGGGGGCTATGAGCATCTCGTCCGCAGCCTTGGCGCCTCGGACGCGCCGCGCCATGGTTGAGCAAGCGGACCTCTTTGCGACCGGCATGGCCGAGGCGGCGGCCTTGTCGGTGATCGCGCCGACCGCCGATCCCTGCGCTGAGCTGCACGCCCGATTCGCCGCCCATGGCCTGGAGGCCTTGGACGAGGGCGACACCCTCGCCCTCGTGCTGTCGCGCTGCCTGCGGCCTGGTGCCAACGCCGCCTACGCCGCCGACGCGCTGATGGCGCGGTTCGGCGGGGTGGCGCGCGTGTTCGGCGCGCCTGAGCCGGAACTGGCCCGGGTGATCGGCCGCGAGGCGGCCCGCGAGCTGACCCTGCTGCATGGCCTGCTGCTGCGCCTGCTCGAACACCCGCTGCGCCAGCGGCCGCTGCTGGGGTCGTATGAGGCCGTGAACACCTATCTGCGCGCCCGGCTCGCCGCTCTGCCGCGGGAAGTGTTCCACGTCCTGTTCCTCGACAAGCGCAACCAGCTGATCGCCGACGAGCGCTTGGGGGTCGGGACCGTGGACCATGCGCCGGTCTATCCGCGCGAGGTGGCGCGGCGGGCGCTGGAGCTGTCGGCCAGCGCGGTCCTGCTCGTGCACAACCATCCATCGGCCGATCCCACCCCCTCGCGGGCTGACATCGACATGACCCGACTGGTGGTTGACGCGCTGCGGCCGCTGCGGATCGCCGTGCACGACCATGTGGTGGTGGCCAGCGACCAACTGGTCAGCTTCCGGGCCCAGGGGCTGATCTAGGAGGATGGAGCAAGGGACCGGAGCGGGCGAGCGCTCCGGGAATGGTCCGGGCGCCGATGGGAGCCCTGCCATGACCCTCTCCTTCGACGGCCTGATGGCCGAGATCATCGCCCGCCTGGAGGCGGGCACGCCGCCCTGGCGCCAGGCCTGGAGTTCAGCCGGCGCTGACCCCCGCGAGCCCTTGCGGGCGAACGGCGAGCCCTTCACTGGCTCCAACGCCTGGCTGCTGTCCTTCGCCGGGGCCGTTGCCGGCTATGCCTCGCCTTACTGGTTCACCTTCCGGCAGGCGCTCGACATCGGCGCGCCGGTGACCAAGGGCGCCAAGGCGACCCCGGCGATCCTCTACAAGACCCGCCTCATCGAGGATGAGGCCCCGGCCGAGGGCCAGGATGCCGAGGCGCGGGTGCTGCGCTTCCTGAAGGTCTACGGCGTCTTCAACGCCGAGCAGCTGACCGACTGCCCGGCGGCGTTCCTGCGCGCGCCGCCGGTCGATCCGGCCGTGCGGGCGGCGGCCCGCAACGCGGTGCTGGACGCGATCCCGAGCCGGGTGGAGTTCGCCGGCGGCACGCCCTGCTACATCCCGGCGCTGGACCTAATCCGGATGCCGGCGCCGGAGCGCTTCCGGACGGTCGAGGACTACCTGGCGACCAAGGCGCACGAGCAGCTCCACTGGAGCGGGGCCGAACATCGCCTCGCCCGCGCCTTCGGCCGACGGTACGGCGACGAGGCCTACGCCTTCGAAGAGCTGGTGGCGGAGATTGGGGCCGCGGCGCTGGGCCTGCGCATTGGCCTGCCGCCGCAGATGCTCGACGACCACGCCGCCTACCTCGGCCACTGGGTCAAGATGCTCAAGGCCCGGCCGGGGGCGCTGCTGGAGGCCTCCGGCCATGCGCAGCGGGCCGGGGATTACCTGCTGGCGTTCAGCCAGGGCGGCGGGCCGGCCGGAGGGGAAAGTGAGGGACCGGCGGAGGGCGCTCATCCCGAGCTTTCGGAGGCCCTCCCATGACCAGCTGGTCCGAACCCCGCATCACCACCCTGCGCACGCTCTGGCTCGACGGCCTGTCGGCGTCGCAGATCGCCAAGCAGCTCGGCGGCGTCACCCGCAACGCCGTCATCGCGATCGGAAGAGCGTCGTGTAGGGAAAGAGTGTAGATCTCGGTGGTCGCCGTATCATTAAAAAAAAAAAACATCAGCCTTTTTTTCCTATTTTCTCTCTAATCTCCACTCTTCCTTCCTTTTCTATTTCCCCCCCATTTCACTCCTTTTTTTCTTCTCTCCCTCCTTTTCCTTCTTTTCCTCTTCATTTTCTGCCAGCTTCTTTCTCTCCTTTTCTTCCTTCCCTTCATCCTTCCCTTCACCCCATCTCCCCACCCTATTTCCTCTCCTCCTCTTCCTCACATCTTTCCTTTCCCTCCCAC
>CALEOQ010000463.1 GCA_937910255.1 uncultured Caulobacteraceae bacterium
GGGGGGCGTGGGGGGGGAGCGGCAGGGGGGGGCGTCGGAGGGGGGCGGGAGGGAAGTAGTTGGGATGGGGTGTATAGGGCCAAAGGCGGGTGTGGAGCACCGTGGCCTGGTGGGGGGGGTCGGCCGTGAGCGTGGCCAGCGGCGCATCGCCGATGGCCTAGAAGGCCAGGGCGAACAGGGCCAGCGCCGTCCCCGCCATGGCGAGCAGGCCGAACGACGTCGGGGTCTCGATCTGGCCGAGCTGCACGGGCAGGGCGACGATGTACTGCAGCGGGGCCTGCGGGGCGAAGACCAGGATCGCCGCGGCCAGGGGAAAGCCCCAGCCGCGCTTTTCCTTGCCATCGGCGATCATCTCCTCGTAGCGGCGGTCGGCCCCATGACCGCGCCAGCGGCGGAAGAGATGGCCCCCGAGTCTCGCCGCCCAGGCGGTGGAGATCAGGGCCAGCAGCCAGCCGTGCAGCCCCGAACCGCCGCTGAGCCCGAGGCTGGTCCAGGCGAGCAGGGCCATGCCGGTGGGCCACCAGGCGTCGATGAAGCTCACATCGCGCAGCCGCAGGGCGATCGCCCACAGCAGGCCATAGGCGCCGAGCAGCACCAGGGCGTTCAAGATCAGGATCTGCCAGAGGGTCACGCGGCGCTCCTTGCGGGGGTTCGCACAGACTACGCGCCAGACCCCTGTTGGGATGCGCCCCTTAGGCGGCCTCGACGGCGGGCTCGACCTCTTCCGGCGGCCGGACCACTGCGGCCACGGCCATGTCGGCCGTCACATTGCCGACCGTGCGGAAGATGTCGGGGATCACCTCGACCGCCAGCAGGATGGCCAGGATCTCCACCGGCGCGCCCAGGGCCAGGCAGATGGGGGCCATGCTGGCGAAGAAGGAGATCTGCCCCGGCAGGCCCACTGCGCCGACGCTCACCGCCAGGGAAACCGCAATGGCTGCGGCGATCTGGCCGGCGCCGGGCTCCAGGCCATAGAGGTGGATGATGAAGAAGGCCACGGCGAGGTTGGCGACCGGGCTGGTCATCCGGAAAACGGCCACCGCCAGGGGCAGGACCACGCCCGTCACCTGGGCTGGGGCGGCCAGTTCGTCGCGGGTGCGCTCCACCATGGCCGGCAGGCAGGCCAGCGAGCTCTGGGTGCTGAAGGCCAGGGCCTGGACCGGCGCGCAGGCCCGGGCGAACCGGGCGAGGTCGTGTCCGCGCAGCACCGCGACCAGGCCATAGGGCAGGATGAGCGCGCCAATGGTCACGGCTGAGACCATCAGAACGTACTGGGTCAGCGCGCCGGCGGCGTCGAGGCCGGTGCGCAGGCCGATCCCCAGGGCCAGGGCGAAGACGCCGACGGGGGCGGCGACCAGCACCCAGCGGACGATCACGATCATGGTCTCGGCCACCGCCTGGAAGACGCCGATCAGCGGCCCGCGCAGGTCGTGGCGCAGGCGGGTGGCGGCGAAGCCGAACACCAGGCCGAAGACGACGATCTGCAGGATGGCGTCGTCGGCCGCCGCGCGGATCGGATTGGCCGGCGCCAGGGTCGGCAGCCATTCCCGGAAGCCGGTCGTGGAGGCCGGCACGGCGCCGCCCTGGACGGCGCCGGTCAGGGCCGCTCCGCTGGCCGGATCCACCGGCCACAGGGCGAGAAGACCGCTGATGGCGCCTGCGCCATAGAGGGCGGCGACCAGCAGCACGGCGGCGAAGATCATGAAGGCGCGGGCCGCCAGCCGACCGGTGGCCGCGGCGTCGGCGGCCGAGGCCACCCCGGTGACCAGCAGCGAGAAGACCAGGGGCACGATGGTCATGCGCAGGGCGTTCAGCCACAGCACCCCGATAGCCTGGACGGTTTCCGCACCCGCCACCAGGACGGGAGTCTCCACAGCATGGATGGCTGCGCCCGCCAGGAGACCACTCACCAGGGCGGCGAGCACGAGGACGCTGAGGGATCTGAACATCAAGAATCTCCGACCGGGCGGCGATGGTGGCACGCCCTGGACGCCAAGGCCCATCGGAAACGCCCCGTCGCCGCCCGCGGCTCCGAAACGCCTCGGCTCAGGCCAGGGCGGGCGTGGGGAAGGTCCAGTCGTCGGGATAGAGGCCGCGGCCGATGGGGGTGCGGATCGTGCAGGTCAGGCCTTGGCCGTCGAAATCGAGGCGGACGGCGCCCCCGAGTTCGCCGGCGATCCCCTGCTCCAGCAGGCGCGAGCCAAATCCTCTGGGGCCGGGCGCGTTGACCACGGGGCCGCCCTGCTCGCGCCAGACGATGGTCAGCGTGCCAGACGTCCTGTCGGCCGCCGTCGAGATGGCCACCCGGCCGCCCTTGGACCAGGCGCCATACTTCACCGCGTTGGTGGCCAGTTCATGCAGCGCCATGCCCAGGCTGACGGCGGTGTTGGGGGCCATGGACAGGTCTGGCCCGTCCAGGTCGAAGGGCTGGCCGTAATGGTCGAGGCTGGCCTGGACGAGGTCGTGGAAGGAGGCGCCTTCCCAGCTCCGCTTGACCAGCAGGTTGTGGGTCGAGGAGAGCGCCATCAGCCGCTCGACGAAGGTGGCCTTGGCCACTTCGGGCTCGGCCTCGCGGCTCAGCGTCTGGACGGCGATCGACTGGACCGAGGCCAGGGTGTTCTTCACCCGGTGGTTCAGTTCGTCCAGCAGCAGCTTCTGGCGCGCCTCGTGCTCGCGCATCTCGACCATGGTGTCCATGGCCGCCCGCAGTTCGGCCAGGGCCGCGTCCCGCTCGGCGATGCGGCGCTCAAGCTCGAGGGGCGAGGGCAGGGCGATGACCCGCGGCAAAAGCGGCCAGAGCGCGAAGGCGGTGACCACCGAAACCGCCGCCGTGCTGGCCTTGATCAGGGCCTCGATTCCGTAGTCCGGGTTCCACAGGGTCCAGACCATCATGAAGTGGGTGACGCCGCACAGCATGATGAAGCCGACGAACATCCAGATCGCCCAGCTGAACTTCACGTCGCGCCGGTGCCAGAGGAAGACGCCCAGGGCCAGCGGGATGGAGAAGTAGGCGATGCCGATCAGGATGTCGGAGATCGCATGGGTCCAGATCAGCTCCGGCCGCCACATCAGGCAGATGCCGTGGGGGTTCAGGGCGTTGGAATTGAAGAAGTAGGCGATCGAGTCCCGCAGGCCGTTCATTTAGCAAGCCTCTCCTTGGAGCAGGCCGAAAGTCATTCGCTTTGCGGGGCGCGTCCAGTCACTTCGCCTGCCGTCTGAGGCCACAGGCGGCCCTCTTGTCGGCTGGTCTTGGGCCGAGCCGACAACGCGGCGTCGCAGGGTTGAGACTATGCTCGCGTAGCGGTTAGGGGAGCGCGGCATGCTGACGGTGTGGGGACGGGCGGACTCATCGGCGACCGCGCGGGTCATGTGGGCGCTGGGCGAGACGGCCCTGTCCTGCAAGCGGCTCGACTGGGGCGGCCCCTTTGGCGGCGGGGACGATCCGGCCTATCGGGCGCTGAGCCCGCACGGCCGCATTCCGGCGATCACCCGCGACGACGGCTTCAGCCTGTGGGAGTCGAACACCATCATTCGCTGGCTGGCCACCACCTGTCCCGAGGCGGGGCTCTGGCCGGCCGACGAGGCCGCCCGCTGGCAGGCGCAGGCCTGGATGGACTGGTCAGCCGCCCCTGGTCGGGTGATCGGGCCGGTGCGCACCGCCTATCGCCGCCAGACTCCCGACCCGGCCGAAATGGCCAGGACCATCGGGGCGGCGGCGGAGACCTTCGCCGTGCTCGACGCCCGGCTGCAGGGCCGGGCCTTCGTCATGGGCGATCCGTTCAGCGTCGCCGACCTGGCCTTAGGCGTCGTCGTCCATCGCTGGTTCCGCATCCCAGAGGCTCTGGAGCGGCCGGACCTGCCCGCCCTGGCGGCCTGGTACGCGCGGCTCTGCGCGCGTCCGGCCTATCAGGAACACGTGGTGGCCAAGGTCAGCGCCAGGCCCCAGACGCTTGGCATGGGCGACTGAGGCCCTTCGACCCCTCGCGGAATTTCACAGGTGTGCTAGAGGCCGTCGCATGTCGACCCCGCTCTCGCGCATCCGCAACTTCTCCATCGTGGCTCACATCGACCACGGCAAATCCACCCTGTCCGACCGGCTCATCCAGGAGACCGGCGGCCTCACCCAGCGTGAGATGAAGGAGCAGGTGCTCGACTCCATGGAGATCGAGCGCGAGCGCGGCATCACCATCAAGGCCCAGACCGTGCGCCTGAACTACAAGGCCAAGGACGGGGAGACCTATGTCCTGAACCTGATGGACACCCCCGGCCACGTGGACTTCGCCTATGAGGTCAGCCGCTCGCTCGCCGCCTGCGAAGGCTCCATCCTGGTGGTGGACTCCAGCCAGGGCGTGGAGGCCCAGACCCTGGCCAATGTCTATCAGGCCATCGACAACAACCACGAGATCGTCCCGGTCCTGAACAAGATCGACCTGCCGGCGTCCGAGCCCGACCGGGTGCGCGAACAGATCGAGGACGTCATCGGCATCGACGCCAGCGACGCCATCCTCTGCTCGGCCAAGACCGGGGTCGGCATCGCCGACCTGCTGGAGGCCATCGTCAACCGCCTGCCGGCGCCCAAGGGCGACCGGGATGCGCCGCTGAAGGCCCTGCTGGTCGACGCCTGGTACGACGCCTATCTGGGCGTCATCGTCCTGGTGCGGGTGATCGACGGCACGCTGAAGGCCGGCCAGAAGGTCAAGATGATGCAGAACGGCTCCACCTATCAGGTGGACCGGATCGGCGTCTTCCTGCCCAAACAGACTGAAACCGAAGAGCTTGGCCCCGGCGAGATCGGCTTCATCACCGCCCAGATCAAGGAGGTGGCCGACGCCGCGGTCGGCGACACCATCACCGACGAGAAGCGGCCCACCGCCCAGGCCCTGACCGGCTTCCGCGAGGCCCAGCCGGTGGTGTTCTGCGGCCTCTTCCCGGTGGACGCCAACGACTTCGAGGACCTGCGCGCAGCCATCGGCCGTCTGCGCCTGAACGACGCCAGCTTCTCCTACGAGATGGAGACCAGTGCTGCGCTCGGCTTCGGCTTCCGCTGCGGGTTCCTGGGCCTCCTGCACCTGGAGATCATCCAGGAGCGGCTGAGCCGTGAGTTCGACCTCGACCTGATCGCCACGGCGCCCAGCGTGGTCTATCGCGTGCAGCTGACCAATGGCGAGGAGATCGAGCTCCATAACCCCGCCGACCTGCCCGATCCGGTGCGCATCGACACCATCGCCGAGCCCTGGATCAAGGCCACCATCCTGACCCCGGACGAGCACCTGGGCGCGATCATCAAGCTCTGCCAGGACCGCCGTGGCGAGCAGCGGGAGCTGTCCTATGTGGGCTCCCGGGCGCTGGTGGTCTACGACCTGCCCCTGAACGAGGTGGTGTTCGACTTCTATGACCGGCTGAAATCCATCTCCAAGGGCTACGCCTCCTTCGACTATTCGATCGAGGAATACCGGGTGGGCGACCTGGTGAAGATGTCGATCCTGGTCAACGCCGAGCCGGTCGACGCGCTCTCCATGCTGGTCCACCGCAACCGCGCCGAGATGCGCGGCCGGGCCATGGTCGAGCGGATGAAGGACCTGATCCCGCCGCACATGTTCCAGATCCCGATCCAGGCGGCCATCGGCGGCCGGATCATCGCCCGCGAGACCATCCGCGCCCTGCGCAAGGACGTGACGGCCAAGTGCTATGGCGGCGACGCCAGCCGCAAGCGCAAGCTGCTGGACAAGCAGAAGGCCGGCAAGAAGCGCATGCGCCAGTTCGGCAAGGTGGAGATCCCGCAGGAAGCCTTCATCGCCGCCCTGAAGATGGACGCGGATTAGCCCCCACCGCGACCATCGGCCCGAACTACTCGAGTTAACGGACCCCTATCCTAACTCCGCTGATGGGGTAGACGCGGCGCGATGACGGGGACAGTGTGCTCGTTCAGCGTGCGAGGGGGCTCAGCATGGACTTGGCGACGCGGCTATCCGAACTTCAGAAGCGAACTTCTGAACATCGCGAAGTGCTTCTCACCGAGGAGGCTGCAAAAACGGCCCTGGTGATGCCCTTCATCCAGGCGCTTGGGTACGATGTGTTCAACCCGTCGGAGGTCGTGCCGGAATACACGTGCGATGTCGGCACCAAGAAGGGCGAGAAGGTTGATTATGCCATCTGCGAAGATGGTAAAATCAAAATCCTCGTAGAGTGCAAGCCAGCCTCCGCGGCCCTAAATCTCAATCACGCCAGCCAGCTTTTTAGATACTTTAGCGTCACGGATGCGCGGCTCGCCATTCTGACAAATGGGGTCGTCTATCAGTTCTATTCAGACGTCGAAGCGCCGAACAAAATGGATGATCGGCCCTTCTTCACCTTCAGCATGGATGCGCTTAAGCCCGCAGACATCAGGACGATCGAGAAGTTCTCGAAGAGCGCCTTCGATATCGAGAAGATCGTTCAAGAGGCCGGTCTTCTTAAACTACAATCTCTACTAAGGAAGGAGCTGGAACGCGAATTTTCAGATCCCTCCGAGGAGTTTGTCCGTTTGATGGCGGGGCGCGTGTACGAGGGCAGGCTTACGTCTCAGGTGCGTGAGAGCTTCGGAAAGATGCTTACGACCACCATCGCGACGTACATTCGTGACTTGGTGAATGATCGTCTTTCGTCTGCCCTGAATGCCGCAAGCCCTCAGATTTCCGACGTTGATCCGGAGCCGATGGAGGATCAGAGCGAGGTCATAACCACTCCTGAAGAGCTGTCGGGCTTCCACATCGTTCAGGCGATAGCGGCCAAGTTGATCGACCCAAAGCGCATCGTCATGCGAGACGCAAAGTCGTATTGCGCGATACTTCTCGACGATAACAATCGGAAGACTGTCGCGAGACTTCATTTCAATGGAATTGCCACCAAATATTTTGGAACTTTTGTTGGGAAGGACGAAGTACGCCATAATATTGGCGAGCTCACAGAAATCTATCAGCTAGCAAGTTTAATTGAGGCGCGCTTAGCCGAGCTAGAGGGCGGCGAGTAGCCTCAGTCCTTCCACGTCGCCGCGCTCTCCGGCGCCTTGGCGGGCGGCTTCGCCTCGGCGAAGGGCGCGTATCTGGCGCGGGCCTCGGCGACGCGGCGGGCCATGTCCTCGGCCACTTCCGGGTGGCGCGACAGCAGGGAATAGGTCTCGCCGGGATCGGCGCTGAGATCGAACAGCAGCGGATAGCGGTGCTGGTCCAGCGGAATGTCCATGGTCCGGTAGTAGGACCGCACCACATATTTCCAGCGCGGCGTGCGCACGGCGGCCACGTGCAGATTGTCGAACAGGATCACCTGATCGTGGGGCGAGGCCTCGCCGCGCAGCAGGACGCCGGAGAGGTCGGCGCCGTCGATCCCCTCGGTCGGCGGCGCCAGGCCGGCCATGGCGGCGATCGTCGGCAGCAAATCAAGATTGCTGGCCAGGGCGTCTGAGACGGCCCCGGCGGGGATCGTCCCCGGCCGCCAGGCGATGAACGGCACGCGGTAGCCGCCCTCCCAGGCCGCCCCGCCCTTGCGGTCGCGGAACGGGCCGGTGGAGCCTTCAAACCAGGGGCCGTTGTCGGAGGTGAAGACCACCATCGTGTCCTGCGCCAGACCCAGGGCCTCCAGCCGGCGCAGCAGGCGGCCCACCTGGGCGTCCACCTCCTCCACCACCTCCCCATAATCGCCGGCCGGCGAGCCCATGGGATCGTCGGGATTGGGCCGCAGGGGGACGTGCGGGGCCGTCAGGGCCAGCAGGATGAAGAAGGGCTCGTCCCGATGGGCTTCGACGAAGGCGGTGGTCTCGTCGAAGAAGTGCTCGGTCAGCTTGGCGAAATCGGCCTTGGATTCGCTCATCGGCGCCTCGCCCTGGCCGTCATAGAGGGTGAGCGGGCGCATGTCGTGGCTGTAGGGCAGGCCCATGAAGCGGTCGAAGCCGAACCGCTGCGGCGGCCAGTGGGGCGAGACATGGCCCAGGTGCCACTTGCCGATCAGGGCGGTGGCGTAGTCGGGCTTCAGCAGGCGCGGAATGGTCGGCGCCTCGGGCGGCAGGCCGTTGGTGTCGGCCGGCTGGATCACCTCGCGCGCCAGGCCGTGGCGGATGGCGTAGCCGCCGGTGAGCAGGCCCGCGCGCGACGGCGTGCAGACATTGGCCGAGGCGTAGAAGTCGGTGAGCCGTGCGCCTTCGGCGGCCATCCGGTCGAGCTGCGGGGTGCGGATCAGGGTCCCGCCGTCGCAACCGATGTCGCCATAGCCGAGATCGTCGGCCAGGATGACGATGAAGTTGGGCTTGCGCGGCATAGCCATTTCTCCAGGGCGGCGAGACCCCGCGGCAGGGCCGCAGGCGACGGCCAGCCGAGGGCGCCGGGGCCGGCAGGTCAAGTCCCGGCGATGGGGTCAGGGAACCAGATCGGTTCCCCTCGCGTCATTGACGGCATGAACAACCTGCACAGCCCGCGCCCCGTCCGCGGCGCCCGCCGCGCCCCGCCTGCCCCGCGCTCCAGGCCGGCACCTCCCCCCCCCCTGCCCGCTCCCGTTGCGCGGCCTGCCCTCCGCTCCCCCGCTCGCGCGCCCTCCCCCGCTGGCGGCCGGCGCCTTTGCACACCTGCACTCAGCACCCTACCTTTACGCGCAACATTTAGAAATGTCGTCTAGGGCTGGGCACAAATTAATGCGGATGCGCAAGAAGTTCCGCGTGGTTGATCCCGAGTTCGACGCGATCGAGACCCTGTATGGCGTCGGATACCGCTACCAGGATAATTGACACCAAGGAGCCACGGGTGGGGATCAAGGCCGCGCCAAATCGCGCCAAATCGCGCATCTTGTCGCCGTTGACCTGGCGTATTCTGGCGATCAATGTCTTTGCGCTGGCGACGATTGTAAGCAGCAACTAAAATTTCGTCCTTACTGAAAAATCCAGCAAAAGGTGGAATTCCTGAAATAGCCAAACAAGCAATTAGAAAAGTAATATGCGTAATGGGCATGTATTTTCGTAAATTCCC
>CALEOQ010000464.1 GCA_937910255.1 uncultured Caulobacteraceae bacterium
GGTGCAGGCGCCACACTGGATGTACACCGGTTCCGTATACGAGGTGTTCCGGGACGGCGGTGGCGGTGGCCCCAGGCATGTGCGCAGCGCTGGAGGTGCGTCTGGGGAGCAGCTTCCGAGAGGGCAATAAATCGACCAGGCAGGGCTATCTGGAGACATCACCCCGCCGCAGCAGCGCGCCGGGCGCATGGGGATCATGGGATCGGCCTTTTCCCTGGGCTTCATGGTCGGCCCCGCCCTGGGGGGCCTGCTGGCCCGGCCGGAGCTTGGGCCGACGGGCTTCCAGATTCCGCTCTATGCGGCCGCCGCCTTCGGCCTGGCCTCGGCGCTCGGGGTCTTTCTGTTCATGCGCGAGACCATCGTCCCCCAGGCCCAGGGCGCGGTTCGGCCGCCGCCGCAGCCGCGGGGGGCGGTCCTGCGGCAGGCCCTGGCCGATCCGGTGATCCTGCGGGTCTTCCTGATCAGCTTCGTGACCATTTCGGGCTTCGCCGGCATCGAGGCGACATATGGCCTCTGGACCGAGGTCCGTTTCGGCTGGGGCCCGCAGGAGATCGGCCTGGCCTTCATGCTGGCCGGGGTCATCGGCGTGGTGGCGCAAGGGTCGCTGACCGGCCTGCTGGTGCGCCGCTATGGCGAGGGCCGGGTCCTGCTGGCGGGCCTGTGTCTGATGTTCGCGGGCATGGTGACCCAGTTCGCCGCCCTCGGCTGGCCCATGGCGGTGGTGGGCCTGGCGATCGTGGTGTTCGGCCAGTCGATCACCTTCCCCAACCTGGTCGCCCTGATCTCCATGGCCACCCCGTCCGAGCGACAGGGCGAGGTGCTGGGCCTGAACATGTCCAACAACGCCCTGGCCCGCATCGGTGGCCCGGTCCTGGCCGGCCAGCTCTTTTCGCTGGTGGCGCCGGGCGCGCCCTTCGCGCTGACGGCGCTGCTGATCCTGCCGGCCATCTGGCTGTGCCTGCAGATCATGACCAAGGTGGCTGATCGGCGGGCCTGAGGTGGTCTCGGCCGGCGGGCGCAGACTTGCCTTTTGTCCGGGCTTGGCGTAAGCACCCGCCCCTTCGGAGCCGTCTGGCCAACAGGCATGCCAGGACGGCTCATCAATACGCCAGAGGACGGGGCGCCTGGCGCTCCGCAAGTGAAATGCCGAAACTGAAGACGAAGTCAGGCGCCAAAAAGCGCTTCAAGCTCACCGCGACCGGCAAGATCAAGGCCGGCGTCGCGGGCAAGCGCCACCGCTTGATCAGCCATAACAGCAAGTACATCCGCCAGAACCGCGGCACCAAGGTCATGAGCGCGGCCGATACCCGCATCATCAAGACCTTCCTGCCCTACGGCCTGTGATCGGGAGCACATAAGATATGGCACGCGTCAAACGCGGTGTGGTCGCCCACGCCAGACACAAGAAGGTTCTCGAGCAGGCCAAGGGTTTCTATGGCCGCCGCAAGAACACCATCCGGACCGCCAAGGCCGCCGTCGACAAGGCCGGCCAGTACGCCTATCGCGACCGCAAGGTGCGCAAGCGTAACTTCCGCTCGCTGTGGATCCAGCGGATCAACGCGGCGGCGCGCCTGGAAGGCATGACCTATTCGACCTTTATCTTCGGCCTCGACAAGGCCGGGATCGAGATGGATCGCAAGGTGCTCGCCGACATTGCGGGCAACGATCCGACCGGTTTCAAGGCCATCGCAGACAAGGTTCGCGCCGCGCTGGCTTAAGGATTGCGGAGAGTTTCCAAGCTCTCCTCCGATCTCACCGAAAGCCCTCCGGCGTCACCGCCGGAGGGCTTTTTGCTGCGCGCCCTTCCCGCCGATACGACCACGCGATAGAGCACCCAGGCCATGACCGATCTGAACACCCTGAAGACCGACCTGATCGCCCAGGTGGAGGCCGCGCCCGACGCCGCCGCCCTGGAGGCGATCCGCATCGCAGCCCTCGGCAAGAGCGGCCAGATCTCCGAGCTGCTGAAATCGCTCGGCAAGATGAGCCCTGAGGAACGCCGCGAGCAGGGCCCGCTGATCAACGGCCTGCGCGACGCCGTGGCCAGCCGGCTGGCCGAGCGCAAGGCGCAGATGGAAGCCGCCGAGCTCGACCGGCGCCTGGCCGCCGAGGGCGTCGACCTGTCCCTGCCCGCCCCGCCGCGGCGCCGGGGCAGCGTGCATCCCACCATGCAGGTGATGGATGAGATGGTCTCCATCTTCGCCGAGATGGGCTTCTCGGTGGCCGAGGGGCCGGACATCGAGACCGACTTCAACAACTTCACCGCCCTGAACTTCCCGCCCAAACATCCGGCGCGGGAGATGCACGACACCTTCTTCATGGCCGCCGACGAGGCCGGTGAGCGAAAGGTGCTGCGCACCCACACCAGCCCGGTGCAGGTGCGGGTGATGCGCCAGATCAACGAAAAGGTCCCAGCCTGGGTCGCCACCGGCCAGGAGCCGCCGATCCGCGTGGTGGTGCCCGGCCGCACCTATCGCTGCGACTCCGACGCCACCCACACCCCCATGTTCCACCAGATGGAGGGCCTGGTGATCGACAAGGCCGTCCATATGGGCCACCTGAAATGGACGCTGGAGACCTTCATCTCGCGCTTCTTCGAGACCGAGGGCGTGGTCAGCCGGTTCCGGCCGCACCACTTCCCCTTCACCGAGCCTTCGGCGGAGATGGACGTGCAGTGCGACCGCTCCGGCGGCGACATCAAGATCGGCCAGGGGACCGACTGGCTGGAGGTGGTGGGCTGCGGGATGGTGCATCCCAATGTGCTGCGCAACTGCGGTCTGGATCCCGAGATCTGGCAGGGCTTCGCCTTCGGCTTCGGCGTCGACAGGCTGGGGATGCTGAAATACGGCATGCCCGACCTGCGCGACATGTTCGCCGGCGACGCCCGGTGGCTGGGCCACTACGGCTTTTCGCCGTTCGCCACGCCCAACCCGGCCACCGGCCTGAGCTGAGACCATTCGAGGCGTCTTAAGACGGGACGCCACCCCCCGGCGCAAGCGCGAGACCCAGTTCGCAGCTTGCCCATCCCCCTCGCAGGAGGGGACGGACCTGACGAGCGGACACGATGAAGTTCACCCTTTCCTGGCTCAAGGAACACCTGGACACCCAGGCCACCGTCGATGAGGTGGTCGAGGCCATGACCATGGCTGGCCTGGAGGTCGAGCATGTGGAGAATCCGGCGGCCAAGCTGGCGGCCTTCTCGGTGGCCAAGATCGTCGAGGCCGTGCAGCACCCCAACGCCGACCGCCTGCGGGTCTGCCAGGTGGACACCAAGGACGGCCGCAAGGAGATCGTCTGCGGCGCCCCCAATGCACGGCCGGGCCTGACCACCATCTATGCGCCGCTCGGCGCCTATGTGCCCGGCTCCGGCATCACGCTGGAGGCGCGGCCGGTGCGTGGCGTGGTCTCCAATGGCATGCTGTGTTCGGCCTCGGAACTCGAGACCGCCGAGGAGTCCGACGGGATCATGGAGCTGCCCGACGCTCTCGCGGTCGGGACGTCAGCCGCCGAGGCCCTGGGCCTGGAGGCGGTCATCGACTTCGAGGTGACGCCGAACCGCCCCGACTGGCTGGGCGTGGCCGGCATCGCCCGGGACCTGGCCGCCGCGGGCCTCGGCAGGCTGAAGGACACCTCGGTCGCCCCGGTGAAGGGCGCCTTCCCCTGCCCGGTATCCATTCGGCTGGACGCGCCTGACGCCTGCCCGGTCTTTTCCGGCCGGCTGATCCGCGGCGTGAAGAACGGTCCCTCGCCGGCCTGGCTGCAGCAGCGGCTGATCTCCATCGGCCTGCGGCCGATCAACACCCTGGTGGATATCACCAACCTGGTCTCCTACGACCGCGCCCGGCCCCTGCACGTCTATGACCGGGCCAAGCTGGTGGGCGATTTGATCGTGGCGCGCCTGGGCGCCGGCCGGGATGCGAACGCTCCGACCCACACAGATGAAGCCACGCCCACCGAACATCATGACGAGCAGCTGATCGCCCTGGACGGCAAGACCTACGACATCACCTCGGAGATGTGTGTGATCGCCGACGCCGGGGGCGAGCGCCCGGTGGGCCTGGGCGGCGTCATGGGCGGCGAGAGCACCGGCTGCTCGGAGGAGACCACCGAGGTGTTCGTCGAGAGCGCCTGGTTCGATCCGATCCGCACCGCCCAGACCGGTCGGACCACCGGCATCACGTCGGACGCCCAGTACCGCTTCGCCCGCGGCGTCGATCCGGGCTTCGTGGTCGATGGGCTGGAGCTGGCCACGCGGCTGATCCTGGACCTGTGCGGCGGTGAGGCGTCTGACGTCCTCATGGCCGGCGAGGCGCCCGCCGCGCCGGGTCCCGTCACTTTCGACCGAAGCTATGTGCGCCAGCTCACCGGCCTTTCCCTGGCCGACACACGTATCGACCAGATTCTGACGGATCTGGGTTTCGCCGTGGACGGCGCACAGGTCACGCCGCCGACCTGGCGCCGCGACGTGGAGGGCCGGGCCGATCTGGTGGAAGAGGTCGCCCGGATCGAGGGCTATGGCGCCCTGCCCGTCGAGCCCCTGCCCGACATGGCCCGGCCGGCCGGCGGGGTGCTGAGCCTGCGCCAGGGTCGGATGCGCACAGCCCGGCGGGCCATGGCCGCCATGGGCTTTTCCGAGGCCGTCACCTGGAGCTTCCTGCCGCGGGAGTCGGCTCGGCTGTTCGGCGGCGGCGATGACGCCCTGATGATCGCCAATCCGATCTCGGCCGACCTGGACTGCATGCGCCCCTCGGCCCTGCCCAATCTGATCGAGGCGGCCGGCCGCAACGCCCGCAAGGGCTTCGCCGATGTCGCCCTGTTCGAGATCGGCCCGATCTATCGGGACGACACGCCAGAGGGCCAGTCGGTGGTGGTTGCAGGGCTGGTTGCGCCCCATCCGCCGCGGCGTTGGGACGGCGGCGGCGATGATCCGCTGTTCGCCCTGAAGGCCGATCTCATGGGCCTGCTGGAGGAGCTCGGCGCGCCGCCCCTGCAGACCGCCCAGGGCTCCACCTCATCCTGGTGGCATCCCGGCCGCTCAGCCCGACTGCAACTGGGTCCCAAGACCGTCATCGCCGAGTTCGGCGAGCTGCATCCGCAGGTGCTGAAGACCCTGGACGTGGCAGGGCCGGTGCTGGCCTTCGAACTCAATATCGACGCCCTGCCCGAGGGCAAGCGCAAGGCGGTGAAGACCAAGCCCGCCCTGGCCCTGTCGCCCTACATGCCGCTCAGCCGCGACTTCGCCTTCGTGGTTGAGGAAAAGGTGGCGGCCGGCGATCTGCTCCGCGCCGTGGCCGGGGCGGACAAGGCCCTGATCGCGCAGGCGCGCGTCTTCGACGTCTATCGCGGGGCGGCTCTCGGCGAGGGCGTGAAGTCCCTGGCGGTGGAAATTCTGGTCCAACCGCAGGATCACACCCTGGCCGAGGCCGAGATCGAGCAGCTGTCGGCCAAGGTCGTGGCCGCCGCGGCCAAGGCCGTGGGCGCCAAGCTGCGCAGCTAGGGTGACTGAGGGCGCGGCGAGGGCCGCGCCCGACCCCTTAGAACGGGAAGAGGTTCCGCTGGCGGCTATAGGCCAGGTAGCCGACATTGGCGCCCAGGCGCAGACCGACGCCGGCCCGGATCGGCGCCAGGATGATGTCGCTGGCCTTCTGGTAGTTCACGCCCAGACCGCCCACCAGATAGGCGGAGCCTTCGACGCCGGGGAAGCGCTGATAGATGGCGTCCGGATAATGCAGATTGTAGCAGAGGGTGAAGACCCGGCTGGCGTTGGCGCCCAGGTCCCAGCCGATGGACGGCCCCTGCCAGAAGACCTCCTGGGTCTGGCGGTTCTTCATATAGAGCAGGCCGCGGCCGTAGCGGGCCCCGATGCTGATGGCGGCTGACCCTTCCTCGCCGGCGATATAGCCGGTGGGCTGGCCATTCTCGGCGAAGATGCGCTCCACCGCCCCGCCGGCGGCCTCGGCGGTGACGCCCATGAAGTCGGAGACGTCCCGGACGATCTCGTCGCGGGAATAGGTCGCCGCCTGCTGGGCCTCGACCGGATAGTTGGGGTCCTGCTCGGGCTGGGACGCGCCCTGGGGGGTCGGCTGGGCCGTGGCGCAGCTGGCGAGGCCAGCCGAGCTGGCCGCCGCCAGTCCGCTTACGATCAGCTTGCGACGGTCCATGTGATTCTCCTGATGACGGTGGGATCGTCCCGTCTCTCGAAGGCATGAATGGGGCAGCTTGGTTAAACCCCGATTAAGCATGTTTGGCGGATCGGCGCGGCCCCCCGCCTGACCTATCGGACGGCGCCCCAGTTCAGATAGATGGGGTTGCCCAGGGCCAGGAGCGCGCCGCCCTCGTCCCGCAGATTGATCCGCAGCCAGCGCCGCTGGCCGTCGCTGCGGCGGGTGAAGGTCTGGGCGATCTGTTCACCGGCCTGCGCAGGCAGCAGCTCGCGGGCGCCGCCAGGCTCGACCACTTCGATCCGCGCGCCAGGCGCCCCGTCGATGGTGACCCGGAACGTGACGAGCGCGCCGGCGGGGACGTCCAGGGCGTCGCCCATCCGCGCCGTGCGCCCGGCGGCCGTGGCTTCCACCTCAAGCCGTTTCAGGCCGGGATGGCTCAGGTCGACGAAGACGCGCCCGACCCGGAGCCCCGCCATGAGGTCGGACGGCGAGAGGCTGGCGGCATGAATGACCGTGGCCGGCCGCCCCAGGGCGCCGGCCTCCCCTGCCGGCCGGTCAGGATCATGGCTGTCGCTGCCGCCGATGGCGGTCAGGCGGTGACCCTGGTCCAGCAGGCCCTCCCAGAAGCCGACGCCGCTGAGCGGGCTCTCCGCGCGGCCTCCGAGGGCGGCCATGGCGCCGCCATTGAGCACCTCGATGGCGTGGACCTTCGACCAGTCGGTCTGCGCCTGCCAGCCACAGCCCATGCAGGCCTCCCCCGACGGCATGCGCGGATGGTTGACCGACACGGTCGCGCCCAGGCTCACGGCCTCATCCAGCACCCGATCCAGATCGGCGGCCCCCGGCGCGCCCAGCCGAAACTCCAGGGGCGCGGCCAGGCCAAACAGATTAGCGTGGCCCTGGAAGGTGGTCAGCTCGCGGCCGGGGATCAGCAGGATGTCGTCGAAATAGGGCTGCAGCTCCCGCAGCGCCTGGGTGTGGGAGGCGGCGTTGTGTTCGGTGAGCGCGATGAAGTCGAGGTCCCGCTCGGCGGCGGTTTCGACGACGCGAAAGACGGGGCAGGGAATGCGCGCGCCGCCCCGGCTGCGGCAGGTCCCGTCGCTGTGTCCGGAGTGGGCGTGGAGATCGCCGCGCCACCAGGCCGGACCTTGCCGCAGGGGCGCATCTGTCAGGCCTGCGAAAGGCGCGCCCTGAGGATCGAGCCAGATCTCGGCGACATAGGCCGTAGTCACGCTTGGTCGGAGATTGGGAACCCCCAGGACGAGGTTCCAGGTCCCGGCCGGGAGCGGGCCGGGGAGGTAGGCGGGCGTGGCGTCGGTCTCGGCCATGGTGAAGCGGTCCCGCGCCCCGCCGCTCCAGCCGCGGAAGCGGTCCGGATCGCGCAGGCCCAGGTCGATTGTCGTGCGGTCGGCCGCCCCATCATGCCGAAACACGACGGTCAGCCGCCCGGTCCCCGGCGGTACGGCGAAGGGCAGCTCGACATAGGTCTCGTGGTGCTGGCGGGTGAGCGAGCCTTCAAGGCGGATGTCGGCCGCGCGTTCGGCGGCGGCGGACATGGGCGCGACGGCCCAGGCTATCACCAAGGCCACCAGCCACGCCCTCGCGCCTGCGATCAGAAACCGGACCATGTCAGCCTCCCTGGGGTCTGCGCGGGGCGCTAACGGCCCCTTCACCCCGTCCTGCGAGACTACGCATCTTTTGAGGAGTGCGCCTGTGTCGGCCATGGCTTGTCTGCGCGTTGTGGTTCGTTCCGAGCAGACCAACCTGTCCGAAGCCATGTTCAGCACGCTTGTGGCCAAGTTCACCAGCGCCTTCCTGGAGGTGCGATGGTCTTGGCCGCGGAAGTTCTCGGCGCTGAATCCCTACGCCTTCCTGCTCAACGACCCCACGGCGTCTGAACTGGACACCGCCGAGCTCGGTCGGCTGTCGGCGGAACTCCATGCGCATCTGTTTGGGGTGACCGAGGATGAGAGCGCCAAGGTCACCGTCCTGCTGTTCGAAGGCGAGGACGCCGCCATGGCGAAATTCGCCGAACTCAGCGACGCCAAGCTTGAACGGGCCATGGTCGATCCAGCGGCGGCGCCGAAGGGCGGCCGGCTGAGCCGCATCGCCCCCGACGGAACCCGCCTACAGGTGCCGCCGCCCGAAGGCGCAAGGGCGGCCGAGGCCGAGGACGAAACCCGACGCCCCAGGCCGCCGGCCCCGCTCCGCGAGCGCGAGCCGAATGTGGAAGGCCTGCAGGGCATCTATTATCCCGCCCGCCAGATCTTCGTCGGTGACGTGATCAGCAGCACGCCCGGCGACTCTCGCACCCGCTACAGCCTGGTGGACGGCGAAGAGCACCTTCCCCCCGACGCCGCCGCCTTCGACGCCGATTGTGTCATCGCCGCCATGGCCTTCCTCGCCGAGGCCCAGGCCGACACCCCGCTTTACCTGCCGGTCTCGTTCTCGACCCTGCTGCGGCCGTCCAGGCGGGCGGCCTATGCGGATATGCTGTCGATCCTGCCGCATTCCGAGCGACGGCGGCTGTCGGCCGCCGTCTATGACGTGCCCCGCGCCCCCTCGTTCCAGGCGTTGAAGCAGTTGCATGAAGCCCTGGACGAGCATTTCAGCGCCATCGATCTGCGAACCCGCGATCCCGCCTTCGAGATCGAGCAGCTCAACCCCGAGGCGGTGACCAGCGTCACCCTGGTCCTGCCCCAGGCCGAACCGGAGCGGCGACTCATCGTGCTGCGGCGCTTCATCAGCAAGATCGACGCCTATAAGCGCCGTCGGATCTGGCCGGCCGTGACCAATGTCCGGCGCCAGCGGGAGCTGGACCTCGCCCTGGAGGCGCACCTGCCCTTCATCACGGGGCCGGCGGTGTGCCGCCTGCAACCCAGGCCCATGGGCGGCCGGTCCTGGCCGGTGGATCAGTTGCCCGTGCCGGCCCCGGCTGAAACCCTGGAGAGGGTCAGCGCCTGAGGGCGCGCACCTGGCCTGACTCAGATCAATGGCGAGGCGAGTCATCGCGCTCAAGATCCTGACGGCCGACAGGCCAGACGCCAGGAGATCGCCATGCCCGCCCCATCCAAAACCACGCCGCCCGCGCTCGGGACCATCCTCGTTCATGTGGGCCCAGACGAGGACTCGGCCAGCCGGCTGGTTGCGAGTGTGGCCCTGGCCAGCGAGCTGGAGGCCCGCCTGATCGGCCTGGGCGCCGAGATGGTCGAGCCCCTGCTGGCCACCCCCTATAGCGGCGTGAACACCGCCGAATGGGTCACGGCCATGGCCCAGCAGGTGGAGACCGACCTGATCGCGGCCAGGGCGAGCTTCGATCATCTCGCCGCCCGCGTGGAGCGCGAGTGGCGCGAGGCCCGCGACATGCCCGCCCACGCCCTGGCGCTCGTCGCCCGGGCCTGCGACCTGATCGTCGCCTCGGCCCATCCGAGCCGAAACTATTTCCACGCCGCCGATCCGGCCGAGGTGGTGATGCGCAGCGGCCGCCCGGTCCTGGTCATGCCCGATCAGGCCGCGCCCCTGAGCGGCAAGCACATCGTCGTGGCCTGGAAGGACACCCGGGAGGCCCGGCGCGCTCTGGCCGACGCCCTGCCCTTCCTGCACCGGGCCGAGCAGGTGCTGGTCCTGGGCGTTTGCGACAAGGATCAACAGGGCGCCGCCCAGGCGCAGGTGGAGGACGTGGCCGCCTATCTCGTGGGTCGCGGCGTGGCGGCTAAGGGCCAGGTCAAGATCGCCTCAGACGCCGGCGTGGTCGGCGAACTGAACAACGCGGCCGACGCCCTGGGCGCCGATCTGATCGTGGCCGGCGCCTACGGCCAGAGCCGGCTGCGGGAGTGGGTGTTCGGCGGCGTGACCCGCACGCTGCTGGACGAGCCCAGCCGCTATCTCCTGCTCAGCCACTGAAGGCGGCCGAGCCGGGCCTCAGACCTGGTTGACGATATTGCCCTTCACAGCCGCGCGGCCGTCCGGGGCGAGGTCGGTGCGGGTCTGCGGCAGGGACAGCGGACCCGCGAGGCTGGCGTTCACGGTGTCCAGACCTGCGGGTCCATGGCCGCGGGCCAGGAGATAGCGCAGGGAGATCCGTTCGTGATCGGCGGCGTCGGGCTGGGTGCCGTGCAGGGTGCAGGCGTGCCAGATGGCCGCAAAGCCCGCCGGCCCGGTGAGCAGACGCTGCTGGGTGGTCACCTGGCGCCCGCGGCCATCGCGATAGGTCCAGGCGTCCGGCCCCTCCCGCTGGAGGTCATGGGGGAACACCGTGCCGCCCAGGCGGTGGCTGCCGGTCAGCAGGAACAGGGGCGCGTCCTGCGGGCCCACGGGATGCAGATAGACGTAGAGGGTCAGGAAGTCGGCCGGGCGGTCGCGGTAATCGATCAGGTCCTGGTGGAAGTCGATGCCGTAGAAATAGGTCACGTCGCGATATTCCGGCCGCACATAGGCGCCGAGATTGTTCACGGGATTGCCCAGGATGCGCGCGCGCAGCCAGGGCGGCACCGAGGCCTGGGGCACGCCGCAGACCACCTTGCGGTTCAGCAGTTCATACCCCTCGCCCAGCAGGGCCTGCAGGGCCGCGACGATGTGCGGCGCCTGGTCGACAAAGCCCAGCCGGTCTTCGAACCGCTCAAGGAGATTGCGGCCCGGGCGGGGATTGACGCCCACATATTGCGGATCGGCGTCGAACTCGGCTTCCGTCAGGAACAGCCGATGGTCGAAGGGGCGCGTCGCGCGGATGTCGGCCAGCAGGCCCGCCGCCGCGGCGGGGTCCACCAGATCCTCAAAGACGTGGGCGCCATCCCGGGTGAAATCGTCGATGGCGGGATGACTGAGACCTGGGGTTGAAGCGCGGACAGCGGTCATGGGGCCTCCCAGAATGCCGGGAATCCTTGCCCGCGGGCCCTGAAGATAGCGTTAACCATAGGCCGGTTCAGGCGGGCCTGAGGCGACGCCAACCCAAGGCCAGGATGACGATCAACAGGGCCTCCAACACCATGGGCGGGAGCGACATCAGGTCAAAGCCGCCGGCCAGCAGACTGACGATCCGCCCCGCCAGGGCCAGGCTCAGCAGCACCAGGGCTGGAACCAGCCAACGCCGCTCGGCGCGCACCGCGGCCGCCAGGACGAACAGCCCGCCGCCGGCGAAGAAGGCGCCCATGTCGGCCCGCAGGGTGGCCAAGCCCAGCGGACTCTGAGCGGCGAGGCCCAGGGTGGCGGCCATGGCCTCGGGACGCGTCCAGATGCGCAGGGCGATGGCCACAAACAACAGCCCCACCGCGCCCAGTAGGCCCCGCATGGCCAGCCGGCTCAGGCGGGCCGCCCGCTCAGGCTGGCGGCGGGCATAGTGACGGGCGCCGACGACAGCGGCGGCGATGAGCAGGATGATCAGGCCCAGGCCCACCAGGAGCGGCGTGCGGAAGTCCGCAAGAATGTGAAGCCCCAGGTTCGCGGCGACCTGCCGGTCGGCGGAAAAGCCCTCTGGGACCTCGGCCGCGCCGACGGCCTCGGCGTAGGCCTCATAGTCGGCCAGCATCTCGGCGACCCGGGCGGGCTGTTCGGCGGCCAGGTCGCGGGTTTCCCCGGGATCGCGGACGATGTCGTAGAGCCGCCAGGTGGGATCGCCCCAGGGGCCGGCGTTGCGAGTCAGCTTGTAGTCGCCCTTGAACAGCGCCGCCTCCCCCGCCGCCTCGATCCCGATGGGATCCTGGGGTCCATAGATGGCGCTGGCCTGTCCCTGGAGAACCGGGCGCAGGCTGCGGCCGTGCATGGGCGGCCCGGTGTCGGCGACTCCGGCCAGATCCAGCAGGGTGGGGGCGATGTCGGAGATCAGGGTGAAGGCCCGCTCGGTGCGGCCCTGCGGAAGGCTGGGGCCGGCCAGGACCAGGGGCACGCGCAGCCCCCCTTCGCTCGCATAGAACTTGTAGAGGGCGCCCGGCGCCGCGGCCGCGCTGGCCCAGCCGGGGCCGATGGCGCCAAAGGTTCCCGGCCCGCCCAGGGTCTCAACCGACTGGCTGTAGCCCTGACGCCGCATCCAGGCGCGAAACAGCGAGTTGGCGGTGGGATCGCCCGCCTCGGGACCATTGTCCGACAGCACCACGAACAGGGTGTTCTCGTACTGGCCGCGGGCCTTCAGATGCGCCACCAGTCGGCCCAGGTGGTGATCCATGGCCTCCAGCATGCCGGCGTTCACCGCCATGTTGCGGGCGGCCAGGGCCTGCTCGTCAGGCGTCAGGGCGTTCCAGTCGGCGACGCTGGCGGGCGGCGGTCCCATGGGCGCGTCCGGGGCGACCAGGCCTGAGCGGATGGCCCCGTCCCGGCGCCGGGCCCGCTGCGCGGCCCAACCGTCCAGATAGGTCGCCTCGTACTTGCGGACGAAGGCCTCGGGCGCCTGAACCGGTATGTGGATGGCCAGAAACGGCAGATAGGCGAAGAAGGGGCGAGCGGCCTCAGCCCCCTGGGCGCTGTCGATATAGGCGATCATCTGATCGACCAGGAAGGCGGAGGAATAGAAGTCCTTGGGCAGGGTCGCCGGCTGGCCGTCCTCGAACCAGGGCGCCTGCTCATAGAGGGGGAGATAGGACCGCTGGTCCCAGTTGTCGGCTCCCGTGGCGTCCATGGCGAAGGATCGGTCGAATCCGTGGGCGTCGGGCAGGTCGCCCGGGCCATGGCCCAGATGCCACTTGCCAGCCATGTAAGTCCGATAGCCGCTGCGCTTCAGCCGGGTGGCGATGGTCTCCACGCCCGGCGCCAGGCGCCCCTGATAGGCGGGCAGGTCCCGATGCGCGCTGGGCGTCGATTCCGGCAGGTTGGCGACGCCGGCGGTGTGGCTGTCGACGCCGGTCATCAGCATGGCCCGCGAGGGCGCGCACATGGGCGTGGCGTGGAAGTTGGAAAAGCGCACGCCGCGGGCGGCCAGGGCGTCGATGGTCGGGGTGGCGATCTCGCTCCCATAGGCGCCGAAGTCGGTATAGCCGGCGTCGTCCACCAGGATCAGCACGATATTGGGCCGCCCGGCCTCAGGCTGCGCCGGCGCCGGGCCGGCGGCCAGGGCGGCGCAGACAAGGCCGAGCGCCCCGTATCGGAGCCATGGACAGGCCTGGGTCATCCGCCCCAGGATCGCGCCGATCGACATCTGAGCCCCCATGTTATTGCATCTGCTATGCCATATTATGCCGAGGTCGCGGCGTTCGTCCATGGCGCCATTGCTCAAAGCCCTGGCCTGGGGAAAGAGCTTGAGCGGCGCGCACATTGGCGTGTAGCGTGCCAATATAACATATGCCTGGGGAGGCGACGATGGCGCGGAAGATCTGGATCGGCCTGGCAGTCGCCCTCGCGGTGGCGATCGGCCTGGCGGCGGTCAACTACAAGTCCATCCTCCTTTTCCTGGTGGGCAATCTGGGCAAGCAGGAGATCGCCGCGAACCAGGAGATTATCTGGGATCGCGGGCCGGCGGAGGCGGTCGGCGGCGATCGCCCGCCCAATGTCATCGTCATCCTCGCGGACGATCTGGGGATCAACGACATCAGCACCTTCGGCGGTGGGATCGCCGGCGGCCTGGTGCAGACCCCAAATATCGACGCCCTGGCCGCCCGCGGCGCCAACCTGACCCAGGCCTATGCCGGGCAGGCGACCTGCGCGCCGTCGCGGGCCATGATCATGACCGGGCGCTACGCCACCCGGCACGGGTTCGAGTTTACCCCGACCCCCGACGGCATGAGCCGCATACTGGAAATCTTCTACAACGACGGCTCGCGACCCCACCCGATGCTGCGCGACGCCGAGGCGGCCAAGAACACCCCGCCCATGGTCGAGCAGGGCCTGCCAGGCAGCGAGATCACCCTGGCCGAGGTGCTCAAGGCCCGCGGCTATCACACCGTCCACATCGGCAAGTGGCACCTGGGCGACACCGCAGAGTTCAACGCCAACGCCCAGGGCTTCGACGAGAGCCTGCTGATGGCCAGCGGCCTCTATCTGCCCGAGGACGACCCCAATGTGGTCAACGCCAAGGTGGACTTCGACCCGATCGACAAGTTCCTGTGGGCGCGGATGCAGGCGGCGGCCAGGTTCAACGGCGGGCCGATGTTCGCACCGCGGGGCTATCTCACCGACTATTACACCGAGGAGTCGGTGAAGGTGATCGAGGCCAATCGCAACCGCCCCTTCCTGCTCTATCTGGCGCACTGGGGGGTCCACACCCCGTTGCAGGCCACCCGCGCCGACTATGACGCCCTGCCCCAGATCAAGGACCACCGCCTGCGGGTCTATGGCGCCATGATGCTGGCGCTGGACCGCAGCGTCGGCAAGATCATGGCCGCCCTCAAGACCCAGGGCCTGGCGGACAACACCATCGTGGTCTTCACCAGCGACAATGGCGGGGCCGGCTATATCGGCCTGCCCGAGGTCAACCAGCCCTACCGGGGATGGAAGATGACCTTCTTCGAGGGCGGCCTGCGCACGCCGATGTTCATCTCCTGGCCGGGCCAGATTCCGGCGGGGTCGCAGCTGAGCGATCCGGTGGCCCATATCGACCTGATGCCGACCCTGGCCGCGGCGGCCGGCGCGCAGACGCCCAGCGACCGAGTGATCGATGGGGTGGACCTGACCCCCTGGCTCACCGGCCAGGGCCCCGGCCGGGCGCCGCACGACACCCTGTTCTGGCAGAGCGGCTACTACCGCGCCGTCCTGCACAAGGGCTGGAAGCTGCAGACCTCCGACCGGCCCCAGAAGGACTGGCTCTACAACCTGACCGCCGACCCCACCGAACAGACCAATCTGGCGCAGGCCAATCCCCAGAAGGTGGCCGAGCTGAAGGCTCTGCTGGCGGCCCACCAGGCGGCCGGGCGTGGCTCCCTGTTCCCCAATGTCGGCTCTGTGCCGGTGATGGTCGACAAGACCTTGGGCGATCCCGCCACCGAGGCCGACGAATTCGTCTATTGGCCCGGATGATGGATCAGCCCCACGAGCCCCAGATCACCGCCGACGGCGTCGCCTATCTGCGCACGCCCGAGGCGGCCTTCGCCGGCCTGACCGACTTCCCCTATGGGCCCAAATACGCCAGCTTCCAGGGCCTGCGGATGCACTATGTGGACGAAGGTCCGCGGGACGGCCCCGTGGCGCTGCTGATGCACGGCATGCCCACCTGGTCCTATCTGAACCGGCATCTCATCCGACGCCTGACCGCGGCGGGATACCGCTGCGTCGCGGCCGACCACATCGGCTTTGGCCGGTCCGACAAGGTCGTCGATGACGGTTGGTATTCCATCGATCGCCACGTCCAGGCGCACCGCGCCCTGATCGAGGGGCTGGACCTGCGGAACATCACCCTGTTCTGCCAGGACTGGGGCGGCCCGATCAGCCTGGCGCAGGTGGCCGAGCAGCCCGAGCGGTTCGACCGGCTGGTGATCATGAACACCTGGCTGCATCACCTGGCCTACGAGTACACACCGCGCCTGGTGCAGTGGAACGCCCAGTGGAAGGCCGACGGCCTGTTCGGGGCCAACGTGCCCGAACGCCTCTCGTTGGGCTGGTTCATGGCGCTCGCCCTGGGGCACATGGAGCCCGCCGACCTCTTCGCTCTGATCCAGACCGGCGACAAGCCCGCGCTCAGCGAGGCCGGCCAAATGGCCCGGCGGGGCTATGACGCGCCCTTCCTTGGCCTGGGCCGGGAGGGCCATGCCGGCCCACGGCGCTTTCCCTTGAGCCTGCCCTTTGACAATCCCGAAGGCGGCGCAGCGCAGGCGCAGATCGGCTGGCACGCCGCGCTTTCGACCTGGACCGGACCGATCCATTTCATCTGGGGCGGCGCTGATGAGGTCTTCACCGAGGCCTGGGGCCGGACCTGGGCCGGGGGCTTCCCGCAGGCGAGCTTCGACCTGATCCCTGAGGCCGGCCACTTCCTGCAGGACACTCACGGCGACCAGATCGCCGATCTCTTCCTGCAACGGCGGGGCGCGGCCTAGCCGCTCGAGGCTTTTTCAGCCCAGGCTGGCGATCAGGCCGACGGTGGGCGGCGTGCGGCCGGCGACGAGGTCGCTCATCGCGGCGCGCACGGCCTCGGGACCTGAGACATGGCGCAGAGCCAGACGGCCCTTGAGCTCCTCCACCATCCGCAGGGTCTCGGTCTGGGTGCGGCGCTGGATGACGCCGGCCCCCAGATCACCGTCGCGCTTGGCGATATGGGCGGGGATGAAGATGAAGTCGTGAGAGGGCGCACCCTCCACCTTGCCGGTGGAACGGGGCTGGTCCCAATGGGTGGCGCCCACCGCGCAGCTGAGCTTCAGCTGGGCGCCGAACCGGCGGTGGACGGCGCCGATGACCGCCCCGTCCCCGGCCATGTCAATAAAGGCCGAGGCGACTGCGCCGTCGAGGCTGTCAATGTCCCCATAGGCGACCACCTGGTCGCAGAGGCCGAGCCCCTCGACGAAGGCCATATTGCCTGGCGAGGTCAGGCCGATCACCCGGGGGCGCGGGGCCGGATGGCGGGCCAGCATGTTGAGCAGGCCGATGGCCGTCTTGGACGAGGCGCTGCCCACCAGCACCAGCTCGGCGCCGAAAAAGCCGTTATCGACCAGATAGTCATAGAGCAGATAGCCGGTGCCCAGCAGCGGCAGGAGCAGGCACCGCTCGTCCTCCAGGGCCTTCATGGCCTCAGGCTCACCGGTGGTCCGCTGATAGTGATTGTAGAAGACCGGCAGCGCCGCGCGGTGGGGCGCTGAATCCACAAAGCCCCGGGGCCCGACCGCGTCCGGCGCCAGGACCACATGGGAGGCGGTGGGAAAGAAGCCGTAGATTCGCTCGCCCACGTCCAAGTCGGGATGGCGCGATGCGACCACATCGGCGAACCCCCACACCGGAACCAGGCCCCAGGGCTCCGGCGCCGGGAAATAGCCCCAATAGCCGATGGTGGCGCCTGAAAGGGCGTAGCTGACATTGTTGGCGGTCAGGGCGAACCGGTCGATGGCCAGCAACACCTCGCCCTTCGCCAGCTCAGGCTCGGGCAGCTCCACAAGGCGGCTCTCGGTCAGCGCGTCACGGCGCAGCTGGAGTTGGGTGATCACGGCGTCACAACCTTTCGCGGGCGCAGGGAGAGCAGCAGGAAGACCACGGCGAAGGCGGCCTGGGCAACCGTGGTGTAGTGCTCGGGTGGATGATGATGATCGCCCGCCCCACGGCCGAACCAGCCGTCCAGGGCGACCAGCCCACGCTCCAGGATGACCAGCACCAGGAAGAGCGGGACCAGGCTGCGATAGCGCAGGGCCACGGCCAGTTGGGCCAGCCCATGGGGGATCTGCAGGGCGCCGTACCAGGCGAAGACCGCCACGATGGTCTCGCGGCGGGTGGACAGGTCGATGCCGGCGATGGTCCCGGCCCCGCCATCGGGCAGGCCGTAATGGATGAGGCCCGGAACCAGGGAGCCCAGGGCCGAGAGCCCCAGAAACCAGGCCGACACCATCGCCCCGCCATAGGCCGCGTTGGTGGACGGCGCCAGCAGGCCGGCCAGGCGCATGACTAGCTCACCGCCAGGAAGGCGGTGATGGCGGCCACCAGTTCGTCAGCGGCGTCCTCCTGGATGAAATGGCCGGCGCCGGCGATGATCTGGTGCTTCTGGCCTTGGGCGCCGGGGATGCTCGCCTGGGCGCGGACCTCCCAGCCCTTGGCTACCGGGTCCAGCTCGCCGAACAGGGTCAGGAAGGGTTTCTCGAAGCGCTGGAGCTTCTCCCAGGCCGCCGTGTTCAGGGGCACGCCGGGATTGTCCGGCTGGACGGCGATCAGCAGGGGGAAGGAGATCAGGCCCCACTCATAGTCAGGCGAGGGAAAGGGGGCGAGATAGGCCGCCCGCTCGGCCTCGCTGAGCTTGTTCTCCATGCCCTGGTCGAGCATGGGCCAGGGGAAGGCGGTGGCGGCGTTCATCATGCCGACCCACATCTTCATGAAGTCGCTCTCGCCCTCGCCGATGGGCAGGCCGGTATTGGCCGCGACCACCCGGTCGAACCGGTCGGGATGCTCGGCGACCAGATAGAGGCCGATGGTGCCGCCCCAGTCCTGGCAGAAGAGGGTGATGTGGCGCAGGTCCATGGCGGTGAGCCACTTGCCCATCCAGTCGTAGTGACGGGCGAGGGTATAGTCTTCCTTGGCGGCCGGCTTGTCCGAGCGGCCGCAGCCCACCAGGTCCACGGCGATCACCCGACGCCCCGTGGCCAGCAGGCCGGGGATCATCTTGCGATAGAGATAGGCCCAGGTGGGGTTGCCGTGCATCAGCAGGATCGGCTCGGCGTCCGGCGGTCCCTCGTCCACATAGTGGATGCGGATGTCGGTCCCATCGGCGTCCTGGATGGTGAGATAATGCGACGCCCAGGGAAAGTTGGGCAGGTTCGTGAAGCGCTCGTCGGGGGTGCGCAGGACGTTCATGGCGGTCTCCAGGAGCCGGCCGGTCTCAGCCGGCCAGGATCGGGGTCGAGTTCAGGTGCGCGTGAAGGAGGGCGATGTGCCCGAGCGCCGCGGCCAGGGCGAGCGCCAGGGCGACCCAGACCTTGGGGCCGGCCAGGGTCATGATCTGCGGCTGGGTGGGGAAGGAATAGGTCTGCGGCATGGCCGCGAACTTGAACTCATGCGCCCCGGCGAAGCGGGGATCGACCACCAGGGCGGCCAGGTCGCGGCGGCTGCGGTAGCGCATATAGCCGATGATCGACCAGCAGGGATCGGCCTCCACCCCCCAGGCGTCGAAATAGCCGCCGATCTTGCGCGCCGCGATGGCCGGGTGACCGCCCCGGGCGAACAGGGCCGGCAGGAACATGCGGGTATAGCCCTCCATGACCTGCCGCGCCGGCCTGGGCGCTCCGCTCTCGGGGTCTGGAATGTCGCCAGGGGCGAACCGCACCAGGTTGAGCATGAAGAATTCGCGGCCGTCGT